>JAUNBT010000270.1:0-313 GCA_030526985.1 Lachnospiraceae bacterium
GGTTTATTGACAGGGGCGCCCTCTTTTTCTTGAAGGGACAGCCACGGATTCATTTCCTCTTTATGCGAGCTTTTTTCCAAAATTCAGGCATGATTCCTGGCCTTCGTCATCTGGCTCCTCGTTGCAGGTGAGACAATCCTGTACCAGATTGGCACCCTCGTCCTTGCAGCTGGCCTCCCAGTTACGCATCCATTCTCCATCACCCCATCCATAAGAACCGAACAGTGCAATTTTCTTATCCTTTAGCTTAGACTTGCAAGAGTCAAACATTGGTTCAAACTCCGTGTCTTCCAATTCTTCATCTCCCATTGCC
>JAUNBT010000270.1:323-4048 GCA_030526985.1 Lachnospiraceae bacterium
ATTTTATCCGAAGAAAATGTGTCCGGTGTAAGCAAATCTGTTTCTGCTCCTGCGGCTTTTGCACCTTCTGCAATTTTATTTGCCATAATTTCTGTATTTCCAGTTCCACTCCAATATACTACTGCTACTTTACTCATTTCTTTCTTACCTTTCTTATGTTTTATTTTGTTATGCTGCTACTGTAAGTTGCAGGATATTTTTTCCCTGACTCCATAATCTGGTGTAAATATCTCTGCATTTTTTATATTTGGCAAAGGTCTTAATGGTGTCACACTCGTTGCAATATACTTTCCAGCATCCTGCGCATTTGTAATTCTGACCTGCATTCTGAATAAATCCGATTACATCTCCCAAGGGATAATCCAGAAAAATGCCAATTTCGTGAGGAAAGCCATCCTGGCTGGAAAGACGGAAGCTTAACCGTTTTAATGCATCGTCTACCTGAAAATTTCGATAGCCATAGTCAGATAAGAATTGCATGATTTCCGGTTTCTTCAGATTTTCTTCCAGTCTGGACTTCCTACAGACATATATCAAAGCTTTATGCTCATGTTTTCTCAAAACAAGAAGTGATATCCCTTTTTCTGCCATTTCCCGATTCCAATATTCCATTTGAAGCTGCAGGGCAGAATCATTTTCGTAGGAATAGGTGAATAGATTTGCAGTTTTTAATGAAGCCAATGTGGGGGAACAGTGTTGTACCAGATAGCGATCCATCATAAGTCTTTTACCTCCTATTTTGAGGTTAGTAAGTGCTAACTCTCAATCAAAAAATATACGGCGCTACGCCGTGTGGTTTTCTTGTCTTTAAAATGTTTATTTTTATTCTTTCTATTACTATGTATCATTTTATAATATCTGGCGATTACAGTTAGAATCAATCAGATAGAATATCATGATGTTCATTTAGTTCTTATGTTAGTTATTTCTAACTATTATTAGAATACACTATCTATATTGTTTTGTCAACATGATATTTTAAGATAACTACTTTTATCATAAAAGGAAATAAAGCAGGACATATGAAAAGGAATTTGTATCCTTCTCATATGTCCTGCAAATAAACCATTTGATTTTATTCCGTTTTCTTTAAATATATAAGCATCCGGATAATAACCATATTGACAGGGGTTGATATCCCACGCTCCATCACCCTCATCTCAAACTTGCGCCTGCTTTACGCAACTCCTCCAATTTAGATGTCGAAACTGAACCTGGCACGGTAAAAATACCCATGTTTTCAAGTCCAAGATAATCAAGGAAATCTCCCTGATAAGAGAACAAGGCTCCATCATACTGACGTGAAGCACCAGAAGAAAGTATAATCGCACTTTTCTTTAGATGTGGTGGTTTACTTGGATATGCTGCTGAATAAAAACGGTCAATTACACATTTCAACTGCCCACTTATTCCATGATAATAAATTGGTGAAGCGATTACCAGCATCTCAGCTTCCTTCAGTAACCCGTAAACCTCCTGCATATCGTCCTTCTGAACGCATTCACCCCGCCCTTTTGAATGACAATATTCACAAGCAAGACATCCTTTGATATTCTTTTTACACACATCCACAATATCCACCTGATGCTTTGCTGACATGGCACCTTCTGTAAATGCATCTATCATCTGTTTTGTATTTCCGTTTGCTCTTGGGCTCCCATTTAATATAAGAATTTTCATTTCATAAACCCTTCCTTCTTTTCTTTTTTCACTCATTGAACGCAACATCTAGGCTACTAATCCAATCATCCACATCATCAACAGTACAATCTTCTATATCAAAATGACTTACCGAAAAACCATCCTCTATTACTGTTGCATCTGGCTGCATTTTTTGTATTTTGGAAATACTGTCAGAAAAGCGACTGCCGCCACTTGTTCCAAATGGGATAACTGTCTTTCCCGATAAATCGTATGTTTCCAGGAAACTATACATAGCCATAGGCATATCATACCACCAGTTTGGATAGCCCAGAAAAACAACGGAATAATTCTCTATATCTTCCATATCCATATCTAATTCTGGATATGCACGCTCTGAATTTTCTTTTTCGGCACGGTCAACAGTCGTGTCATAATCTGACGAATATTTTTCTGATACTTTAATCGGCAACAGCTCGCCTCCAACAGATTGTTGAATCAGATTTGCAATGTACTCAGTGTTTCCATATTTTGTTTCATCTTTTTCAATCAAGCTTGCGGAAGAAACTGCATCTACCTCCTCTGGTTTATCAACATTATCAATTCGCGTGAAATATACAATCAGGATATCTTCTCCTGTTTGAACTTTCGTCTGAGAATTTTCTGCCTTACTTTCACTTGTTACTTCTTGTTTCTGACTGTTACTGTTGTCAGACGACTTGCCACAAGATGAAACTAAAAGTATACTAACGCACAACATCATGCATATACATATTTTTTTCATTTCCGACATACCTTTTCTTTTTATCGATAAGACTTTTCAAAAACCAACGCACAATCTTCATCTGTCATTTCACAAGGATTTGACTCAAACAAAATTCCCTGCATGCTCCTTGCACCTTTCGCAATGGTCATTGCTTCGCTTTTTTCAAATCCATACTCACTTATTTTCAGGTCATCTACACCACATGCTTTTTGCAGATTCATAAGTGCCGTAATGAAATCTTCCGGCTTATCTGCGTTTTCAATTCCCATCGCACGTGCCATTTTAATAAACTGTTCATCACAGGCATGTTTTTCAATAAAGAATTCATAGAATGCTCTGGAGATGATAATCAGACCTGCACCATGTGGAAGATTGTGGTGATAAGCACTCATGGAATGTTCTAAAGAATGTGCTGCTGTTGTAAGTGTCAGATTCATTGTTATTCCAGCCATTGTTGAAGCATAAGCAACATGTTCTCTCGCCTCCAGATCACTTCCATCCGCAACAGCACGAGGCAGATATTTCGCAATATTCTCAATAGCAGATAATGCAATTGCTTCACTCATGATATTGACTCCACTGCTTATCATTACTTCTGTATTATGGAAAAGAGCATCAAATCCTTGGTACGCAGTATATTTTGCTGGAACAGTTCTCATGAGTTCAGGATCGACAATTGCTAAAACAGGAATGTTTCGTCCATCGCCAAATCCAATTTTTTCCTGTGTAGCGAGATTGGAAATAACTCCGGAGCAGTTAACTTCTGATCCAGTTCCAGATGTTGTAGTAATTGTTACAATTGGAAGACCTGCATTTTTAAATGCTTTTCCTTTTGCATACTCCCATAAGTCACCGCCATTTGTAGCCATGGAAGACACCATTTTGGAAGAATCCAAAACGGCACCACCACCAAGCGCAACGATAAAATCACATTCATTTTCTCTTGCAAATTTTCCGCCTTCTTCGCAATGCTCTTTTAACGGATTTTCTGTAAACTTATCATAGATGACATATTCTACATTTGCAGATTTTAGCTGCTCGATTACACGGTCAAGATAACCGTTTGCTCTTGTGGATTTTCCACTTGAAATAAGGATACAAGCTTTTTTTCCTGGTAATGACTGCTTGCCAAGTTCGTTCAACATACCGCTTCCGAATAAAATATTTGTTGGATTGTTAAAATTAAATTTTGTGTTCATGATAATTCCTCCTGATTTTTAAATATTTTCTTTTTCAATCTGATACGTCAGAAAATCCAGACAGTCAATCTGTTCCTGACCTTTGTGTACTTTATTTAATAAGCTTGATTTATGTCTGG
>JAUNBT010000271.1 GCA_030526985.1 Lachnospiraceae bacterium
ACTCCAGTTTATGACCGGGCACAGGTTATGTACCACGCCATAGATCTTATTATGGAACGGAAAGAAGAACTTGGTACTCTCTTAATGACTGAGATGGGAAAACCAATCACACAGAGCCGGAAAGAAGCCGTAGATGCAGCAGTAATCGCCCGAAGCTTTACGGAGAAGGCATGCCATATGTATGGAGATGTTTTGCCGACAGACAACCAGCCGGGAGGACAAAATGACATTATCTTTACAAAAAGGGAACCGTTAGGTGTCATTGGCTGTATCATACCATTTAATTATCCGGTAAAAATGTTTGTGCATAAAGTAATTCCCGCACTTTTAACCGGAAATGCCGTGATTGTAAAAGCACCGACAAACAATCCGCTTACCCTGATGCGTCTGACTGAAATTTTAAATAAAGCGGGATTGCCGGAAGGTCTTTTAAAGTGTGTTGCCTGTGAGCGTGATGTGTGTAACAAATGGCTGGTGGAAAATGATCAGGTAAACGGAATTAGTCTGACCGGAAGCACGGCAGCAGGGATCAATATGCAAAAGAGAAGTGCAGAAACCTTAAAGCATGTATTTTTAGAGCTGGGTGGAAATGATGCAACGATAGTGAGAGAAGATGCAGACCTTGACTATGCAGTAAAAGAGATTACGGCTGGAAGAATGGTAAATGCCGGGCAGACCTGTTGTGCCTGCAAAAGGATTCTAGTTCACACTGCTGTTTATGATACCTTTGTTGAAAAACTGACGAAAGCAATATCAGAAGTGAAAACAGGAGATCCAGCAGCAGAAGATACCCTTGTGGGATGTCTTGTATCAGAAAAAGCAGCACGGAAAGTGAAAGAGCAGATTGACCTTACCGTATCCCAGGGAGCTGAGATTGCGATTGGCGGACAGCAAAAGGGTGCAGTCCTTATGCCAACGGTAATAAAAAATGTTACACCGGATATGGAGGTTCTGTTGTTATTAACGGGCAGGGCAATTACCGTCATACAGAACAGGGCTTTGGTGGTGTCAAGATGACAGGACATTCGAGAGAAGGCGTCAGTGAGACATTAAAGGAATACACAGTATTAAAGACATATATTATGAAAGGTGTGCTGAAATCATGACAGACTTATTGGAAATGCTGATGATATTATGTTTCGGACTTTCCTGGCCGCTTTCCATATATCGCTCCTGGGTGTCGAGGAGCACAAAGGGAAAGAGCTTATTTTTTGAAGTGTTTTTGTGGGTTGGCTATGTATTTGGCATCTTAAGAAAAATTCTTCTTTTCTGCCAGGCAGGGAATGGAGATTTGGATTTTTTATTTTATTTAGGATGGGTATTTTATTGCCTTAATATCATAGAAATCACAATCGACATTCTGCTATATTTTAGAAATCGTAGAATTGAGATGTCTTCCCAGATTATAGCGGCAGTACACCGGGCAATTGCAAGAAAGGACAGCAGGTAAATATATGAAAAACACAGCAAAAGAATCTGTGGTAGATACAAAGGAAAGGAAAACCCTCCTCTATTCTTTGATTGGAGTGGGAATCATGTTGTTCTTTCGCTATCTTCCCCTCAATCTGCCGGAGATTACCGACATAGGAATGCAGATTATTGGTATTTTCCTTGGAACTCTGTTCTGGCCGGTTCTTTATGAGATGTTTGAAGAAATCGGATATGAAAAGGGAGAGGCAATGCCAAGAATCATGCTTACCTTAGTAATCATTTCAGCTATCATCGGATTTCCAATGGCTCCGTTTACACAAAACGGCCTTGTTATGATTACCAACTTTGTAAATCTGTCGAAGGATATGGCCGGCGGCCCTTATCAGGTAAGCAGCGGTGCTTATCTGGTAGTTTCCCTCTTTTTGGGAATCCTTATGATGGTGGTCAATGTTTTGATTTCCAAATACATTCTTCGCCCGGATACATCGAAGCTGAAGGAGTTTGATATAGAAAAACTGAACAAAAAACCCCTTCCACCGATGAGTAAAAGATAGAAAATTATTTCTGTAACCTTTATTGTATTGATTGCCTGTATGTTGTTTCCAAGTCTGGTTCCTAACCTGCCGGGAATGTCGTTTTTGGCCGATAATTTTAACGGTCTTGTTATTCTGGCAGTTGCAATATTGGGAGCTTTGCGGGTGGAAAAAGAACCTGTGGTAGATATACCGGAAGTGTTACAAAAAGATTTCAGCTGGCCGTCCTTTTTCATTATTGCGGCAGCTATTCTTCTGGGAAATGCACTGACAGCTGAGTCCACTGGATTTTCCGCATTTTTAAGTGCGGTATTTACTCCAATATTTAAGGGACTGTCACCACTTTGTTTTACAGTATTGCTGGTTTTAGTGGCCATTGTACTTACCAACGTGTGCAACAGCCTGGTCATTGGTCTTCTTTTAGAACCGGTTATTGTAACTTTTTGTACACAGTCTGGAGCCAATCCGCTTCCGATGGTGACCATGCTTACTCTGTCTGTTCTTTTAACAGCTGCCATTACACCGGCTGCCTGCCCATATGCAGCGGTGCTTTACAGCAATAAGGAATGGATTCCAACGAAATACACGTTTCGATATACTGTCACTTATGTTTTAGCGGAAACAATCATCTGTCTGGTGATCGGCATTCCGCTTGCCAATTTCCTTATGTAGGAAAAGAAATGTAAATAAAAGACTAGCACGAATATGTTAGGAGGAAAATAAATGAACAAAATAGGATATTCCTTTAAAGAAAGCTGGATTAAAATGCAGACCGAAGCAGAAGAAGAGATGCTTTCGGAACTGGAAAAAGGGGATTATACTTTAGAAAAGCCATTAATAAAATATAATCCATACTTCATCAGTCCGCTTACGGCCGTTGTACTTTTTAAGACCCAAAAAGAGACAGCAGTGACAGTGACAGTAAAGGGAAAGACAAAAGAAGCAGATATAAGCCATACTTTCCCAAAGGCAAAAACCCATGTACTCCCCGTACTTGGCCTTTACAACAATTATCAAAATACAGTGGAGATAAGACCATACAGGGGAACCCCATCCTCTATTACAATAAAAACACCGGTGAAATTTTAAAGGTCTGGGATTTTAAAAATTTCTTAAAACCGGGATGCAGCAAGTCCGGAAGCTGGAGTCACACAGACTGGTTCCATAACAATGCGGTCTGCTACAATAAAATACCAATTCCCTGACTTTATCCGGTCGTCATATCGATGCCATTGTAAATATCGATTATGATACTGGAAAATTAAATTGGATTATAGGAGATCCGGAAGGATGGGATGAGGAGTATCTTCCCTATTTCTTCCGTCCGGTCGGAAAAGATTTTGAATGGCAGTACGAGCAGCATGCCGCTGTCCTGACTCCAGAAGGAGACGTTATGTGTTTTGATAATCATCATTACGGCTCCAAAAAGAGAGAAAACTATAAGGCAGCCAAAGACAGCTATTCCAGAGGTGTCCGTTACCGTATTAATACAGAGAATATGACAATTGAGCAGGTATGGCAGTATGGAAAACTGGAAAGCTTTACCGTAGAGGTATGCAATGATAAGGTAATGTTAGAGCTTCATCTTCCTGCTAACTTCTATAGAGGAAAGAAAATGAAACTGTATGCAGAAGGCAGTAACCTTACATTAGGCGAAGGAAAACAGTTAGGACAGATTGGAAAGACACCGGAATCAGAACCTGTCGTTTGCGAAACAGGATGTAAAACATTTTTGCCAAATTCCTGTGAGGCGCGTATCGAGGATGAGGCAGACCGCTTTACCTTTTACTCAAAATTTAAAAAAGGGGAAGCAGTTACACTGCTTTTGGAAAATAAAAATGGAACAGACACCCATCAGTATGGAATTTCTACGACAGCACTTCCGCTTCTTGGAAAATCCTGTTGGCCTTATTTAGATACCGCTGTGCGCAGTACAAGAACGATTGTACATAAGGTGGAGATGAGCGGTGAGTATGATGTGAGAGTTGTAAAGTTTGAAACAAAGAGATAGTGGGTAGCCAACAAATTTGGGCATTACAAATAA
>JAUNBT010000272.1:0-2824 GCA_030526985.1 Lachnospiraceae bacterium
TCAAGCGGTTAAGACGCCGCCCTCTCACGGCGGAAACAGGGGTTCGATTCCCCTATAGACTACTATAACGAACAGGAAAGCTTCGCATGAATTTGCGGAGCTTTTTTTGATAATAGCCCATCTATGGGTACATATTTTTAACCATTACATAATCCAATGTCTTATAAGAAGAAAGGAACCACACATGAAAAGCCTTGTAATTGCAGAAAAGCCATCGGTGGCACGGGATATTGCCCGGGTGCTGCACTGCACAAAAAAAGAAAAGACCTATCTGGAGGGAAAGGACTATGTCGTTACCTGGGGATTGGGACACTTGGTCACTTTAGCAGATCCGGAAGATTATAATAAGAAGTATAAAGAATGGAGATTGGAAGACCTCCCGATGATGCCGGAACATTTAAAGTTGAACATTATCCGCCAGACCAGCCATCAATTTAACGGTGTGAAGACATGCATCCACAGAAATGATATTAATCAGATTATTATCGCCACAGATGCGGGAAGAGAAGGTGAGTTGGTGGCCCGCTGGATTTTGGTAAAAGCGGGAAATAAGAAACCGATTAAGCGGCTCTGGATTTCTTCTGTGACAGATAAGGCAATTAAGCAGGGATTTGCCAGTTTAAAGGACGGAAGAGAATATGAGAATTTATACAGGGCAGCCGTTGCGAGAGCAGAAGCAGACTGGTTAGTGGGAATTAATGCTACAAGAGCGTTGACCTGTAAGTATAATGCTCAGTTATCTTGTGGGAGAGTACAGACTCCGACCCTTGCCATGATTGCAGCCAGAGAGGAGGAAATCCGCCGGTTTGTGCCAAAGCCTTATTATGGACTGACTGCGTCCGGAGATGGAATCCGGTTTGTCTGGCAGGAAAAAAAGAGCCACAGCACGACCGTAATGGAGAAAGAAAAACGGGAGAAAGCCTATGAGGCAGCCCTTCATCAGGAAGGAATTCTGACTAACGTGCAGCATAAACAGAAAAAATCCTATGCAGAGCCGCTTTATGATTTGACAGAGCTTCAAAGAGAGGCGAATCAGCGCTATGGATATTCGGCAAAGGAAACTCTCAATATTATGCAGCGTCTCTATGAGCAGCACAAAGTACTTACTTATCCAAGAACGGATTCCAGATATTTGACGGACGATATTGTAGAGACGATTCCGGAACGCCTCCGTGCCATCAGCGTGGGGCCATATAAAGCATACACAGCTTCTCTGTTGAAGACAAAAATCAAGGCAAATGGTTCCTTTGTCAATAATCAGAAAGTATCGGACCACCATGCGATTATCCCGACGGAGCAGACTCCGGTATTGTCGGCATTTTCCATGGAGGAGAGAAAAATCTATGATTTGGTTGTGCGCCGTTTTCTTGCAGTTTTGTATCCGCCCTGTGAATATGAGCAGACGACTTACGAGATGGAAGTGGGAGGAGAATATTTTAGCGCACAGGGAAATGTAATTTCAAAAAATGGATACCGGGAGATTTACACTGAGAATTCCTCGGAGGAAAAACCACTTCCTAAATTGGAAAAGGGACATCGGTTCGGGAATCTTTTGCTGAATCGGACAGAAGGAAAAACCACACCGCCGTCCCGCTTTAATGAAGCAGCTTTGTTAAAAGCCATGGAAAATCCGGTAAAATATATGGAAAAGAAAGACAATGAGGCGGCAAAGACCCTGAAAGAGACAGGGGGACTTGGCACTGTGGCAACGAGGGCAGATATTATTGATAAATTATTTTCCAATTTCTTTTTGGAGAAAAAGGGGAATGACATATATCTGACGGGAAAGGCCAGACAGCTCCTCTCTCTTGTGCCAGAGGATTTAAAAAAACCGGAGCTTACTGCATCCTGGGAGCAGAAGCTTTCTTCTATCGCGAAAGGGCGGCTGAAGCAGAATCAGTTTATGGAAGAAATCCGCACCTATACAAAACATTTGCTGGGGGAAATCATCGAAAGTGAGGGAAAATTCCGCCACGATAATCTGACCAATACCCCTTGTCCGATCTGTGGAAAGAAGATGCTCTCCGTCACCAATAAACAGGGAAAACTGTTAGTGTGTCAGGACCGGAGCTGTGGACATAGAATTCGTCTTTCGAGAGTGACAAATGCCAGATGTCCTCAGTGTCATAAGAAGATGGAACTGATTGGAACCGGGGAGAAGCAGCGTTTTGTCTGTGTCTGTGGCCATAAGGAATCCATGGAGGCATTTGAAAACCGTCGCAAAAAGGAAGGTGCTGGTGTTTCTAAAAAGGATGTGTCAAATTATATGAAGAAACAGCAAAAAGAGGCGAAGGAACCTGTAAACAATGCAATGGCGGAAGCCTTGGCAAAGCTGGGATTATAAATGATGAAAAAAGAAATTGGAATTGTATTTTTCGCCGTTCTGTTGTTTTTATCCGGCTGTCAAAAGACTAGGACAGAGCATTTGCAGGATACGGATTTTGCAATGGGAACGGTGATTAATCAGAATATTTATGGAAATCAGCCGGAGGATACCGCCGCCGCTGTGTTAGAGAAAATCAAAGCATTAGAAAATACAATCAGCTGGAGGATAGAATCCTCCCCCATCGCACAGATCAATCAAAGTGCCGGAACCGGCCAGGCAGTCAGTGTGGATCGGCAGTTGGAGGAGTGGTTGTCTGCTTGTAAAGAAGTCTACGAAAAATCTGATGGGGCCTTAGATATTACAGTGGGACCGGTTTCAAGATTGTGGGATATCGGCGGTGATAACCCAAAGGTGGCTTCGAAAGAAGAGATTGATGCGGTGCTCCCCTTAGTCGATGAAACGGCCCTTCACGTATCAGATGGAAAAGTTACATTTGAT
>JAUNBT010000272.1:2834-3988 GCA_030526985.1 Lachnospiraceae bacterium
GGGGGACAGTTGGACTTGGGGGCTGTGGGAAAGGGAATTGCCTGTGACGTGATTGGAGACTGGTTGGAAAGCGGCAGCAAGAATGCATCAGAAAAGGCAGAAGAGGAAACAGAAGATGTGACAGCTGCACAAACAAGTGAGGAAAAAGCAGCAGATGTAGAAGCAGGAACCTTTTCTGTAGGAGGAAGTGTGCTTGTCTATGGAGCAAAACCGGATGGAACGGACTGGAAGATTGGAATCCAAGATCCGAGAGGAGAGGAAGGCACGAACATGGCAGCAGTGTCTATTTCACAGGAAGCCGGACAGCGATGTTATCTTTCCACTTCCGGTGATTATGAAAAGTATATAGAAAAAGACGGAAAAAGGTATCATCATATTATGGATCCGTCTACAGGGGCACCGGCGGACAGCGGTCTGATTTCTGTGACGATTCTTTCTGATTCCGGATTCTTATCAGATGCTCTTTCTACCGCCTGTTTTGTGGCTGGTTTAGAAAAAGGAATAGAACTTGCCGATTCCTATGGAGTAAAAGCAATATTTATAGATGAAAACAAACAGGTCTATGTGACAGAGGAAACGAAAGAAATTCTTACCATTTTAAAAAAGGAGTATGTGCTTAAAAATGAAGCGGAATGATTGGATACTGATTGGAGCCGGACTTTTGATAGCGGCGGTTATCTTTGGCTGGACAAAATGGGTGCAAAAAGATACCGGGGGCCTTGCTGTTGTTTATGTGGACACCGAGGAATATGCCTCCTATGATTTGTCGGAGGATGGAGAATATTCCATTGAGACAGAACGTGGAACCAATGTTTTGGTGATTAAGGACGGCGAAGCCAATATGACCGAAGCGGATTGTCCGGATAAGCTGTGTGTGCAGCAGAAGGCAATCAGCAAAAACGGAGAGACCATTGTATGTCTTCCCCATAAGGTCGTTGTGGAGATAAAAAACGGGGAGGAATCCCAGATTGACGGCCAGACAAAGTAAGCAGGCATCGAAGAATTACGTAAAAGATAATAATTTAACAAAATAACTCAAAATGCACATTGTATAATGTATTTTTTTAAAAACATAAGGAAAAAAACCGATTTTTGAAAGAAAAAACATCATAAATCGGTTTTTCTTTTTTGAAAAAACATAAATTATATCAATG
>JAUNBT010000273.1 GCA_030526985.1 Lachnospiraceae bacterium
AAAAGTATAAGGGGCCTTCTATTAAAATATCAGACGACTATCCTTCTATTGATGATACAGAGCTCGATTCTATTACAAAGATATTTAAAAACAGTGACGCAGTGACTGCATCGGACGGCTATGGCAACAGTATCACTTCTTCTATTGAGACAAAGTATACTATTACCAACTCAAGTGCAACAGAAGTCACAATTGGATTTTTAGTAACGAACATGTTCGGGGATTCCGCTTCAGAAGTCTTGAAGATGGAGCTTGATCGAACCGGTCCTCTCCTTGTACTCACTACTGACACAGAACACGTAGACCTTGGAGCTAATTTTGAACCGGTAAATTATATTGCCTCTGCTACAGACGCAGATGGCAATGATATCTCAACTTTGGTTGTCACAGAGGGCGATTTAGACACATCCACTCCTGGAACTTACGCTTTAACCTACAAATTAACAGATGCAGATGGCAATGAGGCGACATCCCGCTCTTTAAAAATAACCGTGGATTAATAATCCCAATCATTCCGATTTACTTTCGTGCAGGCAAGATTTTGGCTTGTCGACTTATTTCAAAAAAAGGCACCGGTCACAGAAACCGATGCCTTTTCTTATGTCATTATCATGTATCTTACTCGTTCTCTTCTCTTCTTCTTGCAATCACTACAACACCTGCTGCTGCGATGACTGCCAAAGCAGACATATAAGCTGTACTTACGTTATCGCCAGTCTTTGGTGCTTTGGATGGATCCGTCGTATTCTTTGCAGCGGTAGTTGCCTCTGTTGTCGGCAAATACTCGTCACCTGCTGTTGTACTTGCAGCAGTGGTTGGTTCTCCATCATCCGCTGTCGTTGTCGCAGCCGTTGTCAAATACTCATCTGGCTGTGGACTTGGAATATAACTGTCAGAAGCCGCAAGCGCTGTCATGGACACGAATGTCATCATCATAACTGCAACCAACATTCCACTCAATAATTTTCTCATTGTTCATTCCTCCTTATTAATCATTGCCTTGCTTATTCTGTCTTCTCATAGAAGACATCAAGAATCATTTCGTAAAGAGACTTATCATCTACATTATATTCAGCATAACCCTCTTCACCTACCACTGCTTCACCAGGAACAGTGACAAAACTACTCTCCTCAAATCCGATCTTATTCACTAAAGAAACCAGATATGAGACTCTTGCTGCGTTCAAATCTGTAACCATATACGAAGATGCCACATCAAACAGGGTCAATGGTACAGTAAGATCTGCCCTTGTCTGTTCTAAGGTCTTTCTTGCAAAAGAACTCAGATATTGTTTCTGGCGGTCCATTCTAAGACTATTCGAATTCGCATCACCGGAATAGGCATCTCTGCTTCTGACATAAGTCTCAGCCTGACTACCTTTTAAAGTGACAGTCGCACCCAGCTCCAATTCAGGATCTGCAGCACTAAGATCTTCTAAAACCTGAACCTCCACGCCTCCAACTGCATCGTTTAATACATTAATTGCTGATAAATTAATCGATGCATAAGAACTGATTGGAACTCCATAAAATAGATTAGAAACGGATTTCGCGACATTCCGACAGCTGTTTCTCTCACCGCCTCCGTATGTGTAGGCAAGTGTCAACTGCATCTTATCAGTTCCGGCATAATTACCATCCACTGTGTATTGATCCACATCAACCATGGAATCACGCGAAATATTAATCAGAGAACATCTCCCCGTCTCAGAATCTATCGCTACAAGAATAATCGTATCTGCCTGGCCATTACCATTATTCAGCTCGTTATCTTCCGTCTCTTCCTGTCGTTTATCGATACCCATACACAGTACAGTGATTATATTATGATTATAACAATATTTTTGCCCGTTGTAAACAACTAAATCACCATTATTTTCAACAGAAATGTCTGCTCCTTCAATATCCGGTGCCGTAATATTGATATCATCACCTGCAATCAGAGAATTTTTTCCGGCATTTCGAAGACCTGCAAATACTCCTACACAAATCAATAACACAGCGAGCACACCCACAAGCACCCCTGTTGCTATCCGGGTACTCTTCTTTTTCCTGCGGAGAGGAGAATCCTTCTTCTGCGGTTGTTCCTCTTCCTCCTCAGGCACCTCTTCGACAGCTTGAAACTCCTTTAAATGTTCCTCTTCCTCAATAGGAACCTGGTCGAGGGCATCTTTTAACCCTTTATTCAGTTCCTCTAACTCTTCCTGTCTTAATTCATCATTTTGTCTTTTCATCTTTTACCAAAACAGCCTGTACCAGATATCTGGCCTCCGTATTGCCTCCTACACATGTACTTAAAGTAATTATCTTGTCATCTGCTGTTACTTCCTCATCTTCCCGGATATTCGCATTCATAGAACGGGTAGAAAAAATACTGTCCAGATAATCCGCATACACTTTCTCATCCGTAAAATCAAAGGAATTCATAATATGTCTGTCATCATATTCATACGCTGCAAAAATATGATAGGTAAGCATATGACGTGGTGTATATATGTATACATACTGATTATCTTCAAAAAATTCTGCATCCTCAAACAAGTGCAGATTCTGGAACATGGAGCCATTTCTCATATTATGTCCATAAATCAATGTGTTCGGGTCTGTGAACTCCTTGCTGTTGCAGTCCTCTGTATAAATACATCCTGCAAATGCAGCTTCCCCATACATATCATGTTTCAGATAATAATCCTGTTCCCCGTCATGCTGGGCAACCGGATAATCAATCTCTGTATTCGGGATATGAATCCACGCATAAAGTTCATCGTTGTAAGAGGTCAACTTATCAAAATCAATCGGATTCTCTGTTTCCCCTGTGGTGATATCGCCTGGCAGTTCAGGTGCATCACCATCTGTAATTCCGGTAAATTCTGCTGACTCAATCTCCTCTAACGTCGTCTTCTTCACTGCCGTACTGACATCTGCCTGCGCTTTCTCCTGCTGCAGCTCTTCGTAAAAATACCAGCATCCGTAACCTGCACAGCCAATTCCCACAACAAGAATCAGCCAGATTACAATCTGAAGACCTTTTTTGCTTTTGTTTTCCTTACTCATTTATACCTCCCATAGAATAAAATATAATTTTGTGCAGAAGCATCTCTTCTCTTTGACTCTGCACATTACTCCTGAAAACAGTATACTATAAATACATTTTTCAGTCAATGAAGAGGGGATTTTTTCTCTCTTTTCCAAAGCACACATCTCCTTGGTTTCCATCTATTTCCCATTTATAGTAACTACCATAATCTGAGGCAGATTAAACATTCTTGGAAGTAATTGAACATTCGATCCCAGACCTCTCGTCACAAAGAAAACACTGGTGCCAAGCTGATATTTTCCATCCACATAATCAGGAAACCATCCCTGTTCCGCTCCGTACAAACCGCCAAGAAAGGGTAGAACAACCTGTC
The DNA here is from genome assembly GCA_030526985.1 of Lachnospiraceae bacterium. Lineage (GTDB taxonomy): Bacteria > Bacillota > Clostridia > Lachnospirales > Lachnospiraceae > SIG292. The sequence continues at coordinate 3,411 of JAUNBT010000273.1, forward strand.
CTCCGTGAATATGTCCACTGAAAACCACGTCCATGTCCCAATTATCCTTCCCCTCACCTATGGACCATGCAAAAGCCTCCGGCCGATGAGTAATATATATTTTAAAATAGCGGGTATCTGTAAAATCACTTAAAAACTTGTAGGAATCCTGATTGTGGTATTCTTCTTCCTTATCCGTAAGAGAAAAAGCATAATCATACATTGCACCAATTCGGATTTTATTTCCCTGAATTTCTATATCTTCATATTCCTGATCAAGCACGACTGCACCTGCGTCTTCCAACTCTTTTATATATTCATCACCCATTATATTGCTGTATTCTATCTCATGATTTCCAAGTGCGTAATATATGGAAGCATAAGAAGAAAGTTTTCTCACCAGTCCAACTGCTATATGTGCATCTTTACTGGATCCATTTATCATGTCCCCTGCCATCAAAATAAGATCCGGATTCTGCCCAGCTATCTTTTTGACCAGCTCATCATTTTCCTTCCCAAACTCATGATCATGAAGATCAGCGAGCACAACCACGCGAAAAGACTTCGTAATCTTATCAGAACTCATCTGAAAACAC
>JAUNBT010000274.1:0-3566 GCA_030526985.1 Lachnospiraceae bacterium
AATAATCCATCGTCCTATACTCAATCACGTCCTTCATCTGCAATGCAAATGACTCTAGTTTGACAACCTCCGCCAAATCCTCTTTTAACGCCAACGCTGCCCCTTCTTTCTGCACAAAAAACCCTTTCCCCGATTCCTGAAGATAATGAACCGGCATCTGCATTATCTTGCGGATATGCTCCCGGTCGCTGATTTTTTTGTACCGCTCGTAAGTCATGCCCTTGTCGAGATCCTTCCAGTTCGTCCCAGTGCCAAAGAACTCCTTCCAGCTTGCAAGCAGCTCATCTTCTGTGACCGCCATTCGAACCTGTCCATGGTTATAAAAAGCCATAAGCACAGGCATCTTATACACCTTGGACATACTGGTATTTTCAAGCAGAGAAATAAATTCCCGTCCGATTCCTGCAAAAAGCACCTGCTCCTCATCCGTCAGCATCCCCCGCTTTTCCAGATAATCCATGTAATGCTTAAACAAATTTTCCTTCGAATGAGTCACCGCCAAATGATACACGTCATCTTCCATATAAGTAAATAATTCCAGCCTGGTAGGCACCTTATCAAGGAGACTGCTGATCCTGAAAAATTCATTTTCAATCTGGTCTTTCACTCTCTGGCTCTTCTTATCCATTTCCACAAACAGATCGATCAATTTCAAATCAAAATCAATCATACAATCATCCGGAAATGCAGACCTGTCCGCAGGATCATAAGACCGCCCTAATAGCTTCCTTTCCCCGGTCAAAAGAAAACGCACCCTTCCAGCCTTTTCGTAATTTCCTATAAAATCCAGCACATTTAAATATTCTTTCCCTCTGTCCTTGCGAAGTCCCCTGCCAAGCTGCTGCAAAAACACAATCGGCGATTGGGTCGGCCGCAAAAACATAACCATATCAACAGAAGGAATATCCACTCCCTCATTAAACATATCCACAGAAAAAATGACCCGAATCTCCCCATTTTTCAATTTGCGGATTGCCCCGGCCCGGTCCTCGGAAAATTCCCCGTCTGCATTACTGTAAACTGCTGCCGCCGGAATCCCCCTCTTGGAAAACTCCCGTGCCATTTCCTCCGCATGCAGCTTCGAACAACAAAAGCCTAAAGCCTGCTTCGAACCATATTTGCAATAATTCTTATAAATCAAATCGTGCCGGTGGACATTTCCAATATAAGTTTCATTCAATTCTTTCTCGTCATACCTGCCCCGCACCAGATGAATCCCAGAATAATCTGTATCATCAAAAATCCCATAATAGTGAAATGGAACCAGCATCCCCTTATTGATTGCATCCTTTAAAGAAATCTCAAAAGGCACATTGTAATCACAGATCTCATAAATATTTCGCCCATCCATCCTGTCTGGGGTAGCCGTAAGACCCAAAAGGAACTTTGGTGTGAAATATTCCACAATCCGTAAATACTGCTGGTTTACGGCGTGGTGGAATTCGTCAATGACAATATAATCAAAATAATCCGGTATAAAATATTTTTCATTCAAATATTCTGGCCTTCCCAAAGTAGCAACGGAGGCAAAAATAACCGACTTGTCCGTCTCTTTATTTTCTCCATCAAAAAATCCATAATCATCCGACTCCCTGACATTGGAAAAAGAAACAGCTGCCTGCTGTAATATTTCCGTCCGATGGGCAACAAAAAGAACCTTCGCAAACTCCTTCGAATCAAAAGCCGCCAGATAAGTCTTTCCCACACCGGTTGCTGCCTGAACTAAAGCTCTTTTGGCACCTTCGGCACGGGTATTTTCAAGAGCGCAGAGAGCTTCAATCTGGGCACCTCTTGGTTCATAAAATGGTCTGACATTCCTATCCTGATCTGGTTCGTCAGTATCATATTTTTCCAAATCTTTCGAAACAGCAGGACGGTGCCAGTTCTTCGAATAATTCTTCAGTTCCTCATCATCAATAAGAATCGAATGGTTATGGAAAAGGTCGTTGAATGTAGCAAAAAATTTCTCATAATTCTCCTTGTCATCCGTACTCCGGAATCGATAATTCCACTCAATCCCCGAAGTCAATGCACTTTTCGACACATTGGAGGAACCAATAAAAATCTCACTGTGATTTTCATAATGGAAAATGTAGGATTTCGGATGAAAAGAGCGCTCTTTTTCACTGTAAAAACGTAAATCTACCCGGTCTCCCAGCTTTCTTTTAATCAGATACAAAGCCGACGGCTGAGTGATTCCAAGATAATTTCCCGTGAGAATCCGAATTGTCGCTCCCCGGTTCAGGGCGCTTTCTAAGTCGTCCAAAAGCATCTTCACACCGGATTCCATCAAAAATGACACAATAATATCCACACTATCCGCCTTTTTCAGACTGGAAGCCAGCTGGTAATACAGATACATCGCCCTATCCTGTCCACCTGTGGTGACATTGGAATATTCAATATCAATCTGCTCCACTATCTCCTGATTTATCTCTATTTTTTTCGCAGAATCAAATTCAGCCATCTCTCTTCTCCCCGATTCGGTCGTACATCTTTTGTAATCCAATATTCCTCTATCTCTATCCCTGAAAAATCTTCCATAAACTTTTCAAAAGACTCTATCGTAAAATCTGTAAAATATCTTCCGTTTCTTTCTCCCTCAAATTCACCGTACTTAAATGACGTATAAAGAATTCCATTTTCCTTTAATGCCAACTGAATCTTTTTCAATACAGGTCCAAGCTCTGATTTTGGCAAATGCAAAATAGAGGCACAGGCCCAGATGGCATCATAAACATTCTTCACATCTAAATCTTGAAAAAGCATTTTCTGAACATGGATTCCGGTGTATTCGCTGGCAAAAGTGCACAGCTTTTCAGAGCCATCTATGGCATCTACATGGAATCCATGCTGTAGAAAACATTTTGTGTCACGACCTGCGCCACAGCCGAAGTCAAGTATTCTGGCTCCGGCTGGTAGGTTGCTCATGAAATGATTCTGGGTTTCAGAAAAATCTACAGAGATTGTGTCTTGGGTGAAGGAGGTTGCGTTTTGGTTGTAGTAGGTTATGGTTTGGGTTTGCATGTTTGGTTTTACTCCGTGTTATTAGATTACAGTTATATCATAAAAATGATTATTATAAATGACTTTAAAAAATCATATGTACATAAATGTCATTTTAGTTTCAGTAATTTTCAGAATATCTTCATTGCTCAAAGATTGGAGATTATCATCAATTTTTTTCATTGATATAATAAACTCATCTAATGCCTGGCTAGACTTTTCTTTTTCATTAAGATTTTTTAATCCTTCATATTTTCCATAAGCAACAATTGCATCAAGTGCTAATCCTCTATATGGAACAACACTTTCTATCTTATCAACACACATTTTAGCATATTCGAAATCATTCTTATAGGATGCGATAAAGGACATATACTTATAAATTATCTCCATAGGGTGACCCGTTAATAAACTTGTCTCCGACTCAAGTACAAGCTTTATTTTTTTATATAATTTGTTATTAACTTCATTTAAATGAAATAGATACAATCCACGGATAAATACATAAAATCCAAAACGAAGAGCTACTCTCCCTTTTTTATTTGTTCCCTCTCTCAAAA
>JAUNBT010000274.1:3576-3964 GCA_030526985.1 Lachnospiraceae bacterium
ATAATCAAATTGCTCTTTAAGCGTTTGAAATCCTCCAAAATATGTAATGGAACTCACGTCGTATTCTTTCTTCTTTCCCTGATCCATATAAAAATGAAGAAGATATGACATAGTAATCAACTGATTTGCAGAATTATTCTCCATGTACTTTAATGCAGATAAAAAACATTCCTCAGCTTCAGATTTCCTTAAAAAAGCTAATACTTGTCCTTTTTGTGAAAGACATTTTGCATAATGTATAGATTCCTTATATTTTTCACCGAAGATTTCTCCTCTCATATCATTAATCACATTTTGATAAAAAATATTTGTATCCGCAATTTGCAACGATTCTTCAAAACAACATATATCGTTTAAAAATGTACTCATCTTAGTTCTTGTTGCTATA
>JAUNBT010000022.1 GCA_030526985.1 Lachnospiraceae bacterium
CTGTTCCATTTAATGGGCTGACAATGTCAGCACCGCCGTCGATTAATTTTTTCTTATTTGCTGCAAATGCTGCTGCTGCAACACCACCAACGAATGCAATGTGTGGTCCAAAATAGGAACCGAAAGCAATGCTTGTAACTGCTAAATCAGCACCGCCTGCCATTGCTACTACTGCACCTGCAATAGCCATAAAACCTGTCATAACGAAAGCATACAATCCGCCGATTGCTGCGCCAAATGCACCGCCGCCGAATGCTGCTACTAATGCGAATAAATTCATATATACCTCTCCTATTCAATCGTAATGTTGTTGTTTGCAATCTCCTTAATCGTTCCGGAGATACTTGCGTGAATACAAGCACCCAGCTTACCTTCTGCAGGTTTTGCAATCGGGTCGCCCTTTTGTACGCTGTCACCAACGTTTACACAAGGAACTGCCGGAGCACCTATATGTTGTCCCAAAGGAATCGTTACACTTGTAAAGTCAACTTTGACTTCCGTAAGCGGGGCTGGAAGATTATATTTCTTCAGACCCAATTTATTAATAAGCTTTACGATAGGGTATTTTTTATATTCTCTTGCAGGATCTACCTTATCGGGTGCATTATTAAGCGTGTTGCGAATACCATTCTGTGCCATAATTCCTTTCAGCTCATGGTTAATCTTCCATGGCTTTAAGTTCATAATGCAGGCATACTGGCATAAACGACATTCGGAGCAGAGGAACGCAATCATCGGTGATGTTTTACTATCACACATACTGCCATAACTTGCATAACGAATGGTCTTGTTCGGCTGAATGCTATGTCCAATCATGTGACGTGGACATACTTCAGTACAAAGTGAACAATGCATACAGGCTGTTTTTGCCTGTCTGAGCATCTTAGAAACGTCCTGCTGCACATCCATAATTAACGGATGATCTGCAGGAAGAACAATCAAACCTTTGGTTGTTTTTGTAATTCTTGAATCCGGACTTACGTGTTTACCCATCATAGGTCCGCCATTGATTACAACATAATCGCCATCTACTGTAACTCCACCAGCTAAATCCAATGCTTCTTTTACTGTAATACCTAATGGTAATTTTACAGTAATCCGGTTTCTTACCTCTCCAGTAATCGTTACGTAAGAATCTGTAACAGGCTGATCATCATAGTAAGCATTATAAATGTTAAGCATTGTCTCTACATTAGAAACAATGACTCCACATTTTAAAGGAATACCGCCCTCTGGAACGATTCTTCCTGTTACTTCATATACAATAATCTGCTCATCACCAGCCGGATAAAAATTTCCCAGGATATGAAGGCTCATGCCTTCATATCCCGAAATAATCTTATTAAAACTGTCAATCGCATCATGATAATGTCCTTTAAGGGCAATCACAGCGTATTTGGCACCTACCTGCTCTTTTACAAGTGCAAGGGCATCACAAATCTTCTTTGTTTCTACTGCCATCAGCTGTTGATCTACTCTTAGTAAAGGCTCACATTCTGCACCATTGATAATTACATATTCCGCTTGAGCGTTCAGCTTTACATGGGTAGGAAAACCAGCACCACCGGCACCTACGATACCGGAATTGGCAACTATATCAATCAGGTTTTTCTCCATTTAGCTCACCTCTTATTTCATTCTGATATGGAATCCATTCGCTAATACACATCTTCTCTTACGGCAGAAAGATCTTGCAGATGTTAAACCTTCACCTGTAGGTCCTGCGATTGTAAATGTTGTATGGCCTTCTCCACCAACACCGATACCAGCATAAGAAGGAGCATTCTTTACAAAAATAGTTGTTTCGATGTCTTTTGCCATCTTTGTCAGCTTATCTACATTCTTAGAATGCATCATAGCTGTATGTCTGTTACCATGCTCAACTTTTACAGCTAAGTCAATCGCGTAATCTACGTTAGGAACGCGAACGATTGGTAAAATAGGCATCATAAGTTCTGTTGTAACAAATGGTGAATCCTCAGCCGCTTCGAAGATGATAACTTTTACATCTTTTCCAACTTTGATTCCTAACTGATCTAAGATATACTGTGCGCTCTTTCCAACGAAGTTAACGTTAGGGGAGAACTCGCCAGCAACTTTCTTTGGTTTCATAACCAAGTCAGCTAATTTCTGAATCATCTCAGGATCTTTTAATTCATAACCACCACAGTTCTTCATGTTGAAAATTAAGTAATCGACGATCTGATCTACTGCGATACACTCTTTTTCAGCGATACATGGAAGGTTATTATCAAATGCACAACCATTGATAATATCCTGAGCTGCTTTCTCGATGTCAGCTGTCTCATCAACAACAACAGGAGGGTTACCAGCTCCGGCACCGATTGCTTTCTTACCTGTGGACATAACCGCTTTTACGATTCCAGGACCACCAGTAGCAACCAGCATTCTTACCTTAGGATGAGCCATCATAGCGTTTGTGTTGTCAATAGATGGTTCGGAAACTGTAACAATCAGGTTATTAGGAGCACCTAATTCTTCCAATTTCTTATTAATCATCTTAATTGTCAACAAAGATACATTTTTTGCACGTGGATGTGGACTGAATACTACTGTATTACCGCCAGCTAACATTCCGATGGAATTACAGATAATTGTCTCAGTTGGGTTTGTAGTCGGGCAAATTGCACCGATTACACCAAATGGGCAATACTCAGTTAAAGTTAATCCCTCGTCACCACTTAAAGCCTCTGTAACCAGATCTTCAATTCCAGGGGATTTCATAGCAGCCAGTCTGTTCTTGATCAGTTTATAGTCATATCCACCCATTCCTGATTCTTCAACAGCCATCTTAGAAATCAATTCATTGTTTTCTTTTTTGCATACTACTTCACGAATTCCCTCTACAAATCTCTGTCTGTCAGCCATAGAGAAATTCATATATTCTTTCTGAGCTTTTGCAGCTGCTTCAACAGCTTCATCCATGCTGTCAAAGATACCATATGAATAATCTTCACATGGTTCAGCTACTAATTCTACATCATCTAATACTTTTTTTACGACTTTTTCAATTAATGATACGTCAAATTCCATTTTATGCTTTTCCTCCTTGCATTTTTTCTATTGCATATGTTGCCACTGCCATATCTTCCTCAGCGGTTCCACCACTTACTCCGATCGCACCTATTACTTTGCCATCTTTCATAATTGGATAACCGCCTCCGAATACAACAAGGCGACCATCGCATAGATTTTGTAAACCATATAAACCGCCGCCAGGGACGGTTAAATCCGCTAATGCACACGTTGGTGCTTTCAATGTACATGCTGTATAAGCTTTGTCCCAGGAAATCTTTATGCTAGCAAGGAGCGCATCTTCCATACGGTGCAGTAATAGTAAATTACCTCCGGCATCTACAGCGGAAAAGACAACCGGCACCTTTATTTCATTTGCTTTCTCTTCGGCATATTCTGCCATTTTCTTTAAAGATTCCAAAGACATGTCCAGCGTCTTCGTACATTCATCAGAATCTAATGCTTCTTTTACAACTTTCTTCACTAAAGCCTCTAATTCTTTATTCTGCATACATGTTTCCTCTAATCTTGCCATCGCATAACAGGCATCAGAAAGCCGGTTTACAAACTTTCTTAAAACTTCCCTTACAGGAGCCTCTTTTGCCAAGGCTACCAGATGACGTTCTGCTCTTCTGACAATTGTTCTTGCAACATGGAGAGCTGATGATGATTTGTTCACACCGGGAACTACGAATTCCCTCTGTGGTCCGCAAACCTCTGTGCACTCATCAATAATATCTTCTAGATACTTGATATCAGCTTCCGTAATCTTATCCTTTAGAATTTCAAGTCCATGCTCGTCACTTGCAACTTCCGCACCAGCCTGAAACATTCTTTTTTGGATATGATTGATGTATTCCTTTATCTTTGGAGCTTCTGTCTCTGTGTATGCTAATCCTAGCATTGATATTGCTTCATCCAGAGTTCCATAGCATTCCACTTTAGGACTGTCTTTTTCAACTCTGGAGCCGCCATACAATCCTGTCTGACCTTTATCTCCAGTCTTCGTATAAATATTAGCCATATACTCACATCCTATCGTGGTGCTACTTCTACCGTATCGACAATTCCTACAATTGCTGCATCAATTGGAGAACCTTTTTCGGAAAAGGTATATCTGGCAGAACTACCTCGGGATACAATAACAATCTCGCCGTCACCGGCTCCAACTGCGTCTACTGCAATCTCCGTTGTATGTTTTGAGGACAAATCTTCATTCAGTTTTTCAACAATCAAAAGCTTCGATCCTATTAAACTCGGTGCTTTACAAGTAGAAACTACTGTTCCAACTACTTTTGCTAAATACATATCTTCACCTACTTATTCTTTCACAATTGTTACGCCTAGGCGGTAAGCTTCATCCTGGGCCAATGCAGTCACATTAGCTCTTTTGTTTACCACAATCGTCTTATATTGCCGATTCAGAATAATATCATTTCTACTGATTATATTTTTATCAAGCCTAAGCGTTCCTCCAGAGGAAGATACTGCTTTTGCTTTCTTCTTATTATCCTCTGATACAGCTTCTGTTTTATGAGAATTGGAAAAACGAAAGCTTCCAGATAATACTTTGTTTACTTTATTTGCTATGTTCTTAGATGAGGTAAGTACGATTCCATAATCCTGTAATGCTTCTAAGTTACTTCTCAATCTTACTTTGTAAGCTTCTGTAACTTTAAAGCCCATCTTTGCTCTCACAGCATTGTCAGGGCAACACCCATCAATTGCGGCAACGATCGGCTTTCCAACAATCATAGAACGTGAAATAATTCTCGTCAATAAATTATCACTAATGCCATTCGCTACTTTCGCTGTGGTATTGATGGTCAGGCACGGAATAATAATATAATTACACTCTTCCACCAGTTTCCTGTAATCTACAGGACTGCCTTCTGCATAAATTGCATCCGGTCCAATCTTTTCCTGAATCGTCTTCTCAGAAATAATTTCTTTTGCACTCTGGCTCATCGCTACAGTTAATGACCATCCTTCACTCTTTAACTGGTTCAGATTATCATATGCCTCCTGAATTCCAATCAAAGCTCCGGAGAACAAAACTAATGCTTTTTTGCTTTGTGCCATATATCTCTTTACAACTTCCTGAATTACATAATCGGATACAACGGAAATGAAGGCTTCTTCAAAACTCATTTTACTCATCGCTATTCACCTTCTACAAGATACTATTCATAGCGATACCCAACGGTGTCACAAGTAATGGTTCTTTTGGCTTAATTGTCTTAATTCCAGTCTCTTTCTCAAATACTTTGACAAAATCTTTAAAACTGCAGGCACCGCCTACAATATAGATTGTGTCAACTTCGTATCCCTGAATGAATCGGCTGACAATCGATGCCATTTTTTGTACAACCGGTTTTACAATTGGAAAAACTTCAAATTCGCGTTCTGGATCTTTCTTAATCTTCTCCGCTTCCTCAAAATTAGTTCCATAATAGCCGGCAAGTACCAGACTCATATGTGTACCACCGGTAGGCTCATCTGCGGTAAATATTACCTTGCCATCCTTGAGTATACTTATTCCTGTAGTACCACCACCTACATCCACAACAGCCCCATCGGTTACACCGAGTACAGTAGCTGCAGCTGTAGGTTCATCAATTACGGTAGACACTTCAAAATTGGAAGCTTCCACAACATTTGAGATAACTTTTACATTACCTTCCATAATTCCTGGAGGAATTGCAGTTGCTGCACAGCGCAATTCAACGCCTAACATATCTTCCAGATCCGCTTTCATATCCCGAACCGCCTTTGAAGCGCCTATAAAATCAACCACAATTCCATCTCTTACTACAGTTGATGGATAGGTTGCTCCAGCGATCGGCCGATTCTCGGAGTCAACGACTGCCAATACAATATTCGCAGTACCTAAGTCAACTCCGACTTTCAGCTCGCCTTCAAAAGGGTTAAATGTTTTTTCGCGAATAAGGTCTCCGAACTCTAAAAGAGTTTCATTATATTCACACATTTATGTTCACCCTTTATGTTTATTTTTCAATTGCAACTAAATCATTGTTGCCTAAGCAGCATGCATTTGCTTCGTCAATGTCAATGTGCATCTCTAATGCATATTTGTCAGAAACACGAACCAATACATCGCTTAATGTAGCATTTCTTTCTCCGCCTAAAGTAGAAACACTTACCATGTCTCCATCTTTTAAGCCCCATTTGTTTGCCTCAGCAGGAGTCATATGGATATGACGTAATGCTACGATTACACCATGATCTATGGTTACGGAACCTTTTGGTCCAATAATCTCAATTCCAGGAGTTCCTTCCAGTTTACCAGATTCTCGAATCGGTGCTTTCACTCCAATTGTTCTGGCATCTGTCAGGGAAATCTCAACCTGTGTCTCATTTCTTAAAGGTCCTAAAACACGAAGTTTCTTGAACTCGCCTTTTGGTCCCTTTATTCCAACACACTCTTCACAAGCATACTGGCCAGGCTGTTTCATATCCTTAATTGGATGTAACTCAGTGCCTTCACCGAATAAAACATCCATTGCTTCTCTGCTAAGGTGAATATGTTTGTTAGAAACACCAATCGGAACGAGCATCTTGCTCATCTTTGTCAATTCTTCTACCACTAAAGTAGTAATCTGTTTGATTAATTCTTCCTTAGATGTACCCATAATTCACCTGCTCTTTTCTTAATAGTCTCAATATATTACTCAGCGTCTGCTGCCTGAGGTAAAATCTTCTCAACATCTGTATGTGGTCTTGGGATTACATGCTGGGAAACTAATTCACCAACTTTTGCTGCTGCAACTGCGCCAGCATCAACGGCTGCCTTTGTTGCACCTACATCTCCACGTACCATAACAGTTACTAATCCAGATCCTATCTTCTCATATCCTACTAATCTTACATTAGCGGATTTGGTCATTGCATCTGCTGCTTCGATTGAGCCAACTAAGCCTTTAGTTTCAATCATACCTAATGCTTCGTTCATTGTAATTTCCTCCCTACGAGTTTTTATTCGTCATCTTTCTTTGGGGATCTGCCTCTCGGCCGTCTTCCACCTCTTTTACCTCTTGAAGTACTTTTCACATCCAATGAGTCGTCAGCAGCTTCTTTCTTACTTTCTGCTTTTGCATCAGCAGGAGCCTCATCTTCCGCCGGCTTCGGTTCTTCTGTCTTGGTTTCTGTTACTTCTTCCTTGACTTCTGTGGCTGTTTCCGTTATCTCTGGTTTAGCCTCAACAGTGTCTTCCTTCACAGAATCCTCTACAGGTTTTTCTTCACTGACAGGTTCTTCTACTGGCTCTTCTGTTTTTACTTCCACTGGTGCTTCTTCTTTTATCTCTTCAACAGGTGTTTCTTCCGGTGTCTCAATTACAGGAGTTTCCTCTGGTGCAGGTTCTTCTGCCACAGGTTCCGCAACTATAGTTGTTTCTGGTTTGGACCTTTTAACCAAAACAGGGCCGGCACTCTGACCTTTTGGTCTGATTCCGGTTTTTAAATGATATTCGCCTCCAACGTTCTCTTTATTAAAGATCAATGTTGGAATAATGCCATTGGCTGGTCGTGCAATCACATCAACGCTCTTAATTCCACACACAGCTTCTGCTGCTTTAGAACCGGCTGCAACAGCTGCTTTCACAGCTCCTACATCGCCTTCGACTTTGACTGTACACATACCATCGCCTTTGGAATACTCATATCCAATTAATGTTACATTTGCACTTTTTACTGCTGCATCAGCGGCAGTTACTCCGGCACAAAGTCCCATTGTTTCGATCAGTCCGATACTTTTCCGAGACACTTTCACACCTCCTAACATCTAATATTTACTGGGGTTGTGAGCGGTGCAACACACTGCTCAGTTTAGCAAAAGTCCTTAAATGGCATCTTTTTTACTAAACGGGCTGCATTAGAACCTAAAATTCTATAATTCTCTTTCTCAAAAGTCCCAATTTCAAAAATAGGACGTTTTTTCTTAAGCTTCTCGAAATGAAGAATCAACTTCTTTTCAGAAACTCCGATTCCAACACCTAAACGTGAATCGTTGCAGGCTTTGAAACCGATTTCATAAACGTCACTCTCTGAAACCCCGGCAAGATCGAAAGGAATGCCTTCTTCCTCAATGCCAAGTAAAAGGCTTTTTAATTTTTCAGGCTGCACCACATTTGCATCATAGTAAACCTTAATGCTAGGCCGGTCTTTATATGCTGCATTTGTTGATTCTGCCATAATTATTCACCCTCTTCTGTACTGGCAAGAACAAGGCCAGTTGCTACGGCATTTCTAGGACCTTCTGTTCCTCTGATATTTGCTCGTCCGGCTACTACATTATATTGGGATAATGCGTCAGTTACCAGCTGAGGCACTTCAAAATCGAGTGCGGAACCACCAACTAATACAACAAATGATATGTCTCTTACGTTGTTGGTAGGGCTTACTTTAGCTAAGGCTCTAATCGCATTTGTTACAAACACTTTTTTCTTAGCAGAATTACGAATCATCTTGATCTTCTCAAGAGACTGAATTCCTTCTATTGGCACTAAATTGCCTTCTTTTAACATTACAACCTTTGCAAAAACCTTAGGATCTAATGGTTTTTCAAAGAACTGTACTGTTCCATCCTCATGTCTGATATGGAATAAACTTTCAACTTTTGCAAGAGAGTATTTTTTAATATCCTCTGCTGTGTCAAAGTCTTCAATACCAAGTTCAGATTTAATCAACAGGGTTACCATGTTACCGGCTCCTGCTAAATGAATGGACTTAATCTTACCTTCCGGATTGATAATAGAAGCATCTGTTGATCCGGCTCCCATATCCAGAATTGCCAATGGTCTGTTTGTTCCTGGTGTCGTAAGAGCACCACGGATTGCCATATCGGCTTCCACACCACCAACCGTTACCGGAACCTTCAGCTGCTGCGTCAGTTCCTCTGCTATCATCTCCATCTGAAGTCTGTCAGCCTTAACCATGGCTGCAATTCCAACGGCACTCTCTAAGGAGAACTCGTTAGCCAGACCACCTTTTACCTGTTGTGGGTTAAAGGTATCAACGGCAAGTAAATCCTGTATTTTGATATCTTTTGGGTGTTGGTTTGTAAGATTACTCATGACCTGACGAACTTTTTCAAGCATTCCGCCTGCGTTAGTTCCCGGTTCACCTTTGACATCATCAATTTCCGGTACGGAATTGACAGCATCCATAATCTTCTCAGCACCTTCATCGACACCAACCTGAACTTTACGTTTTGGACTAATAATTTCGATAGAACCGGCAGGAATACGACGTTCTTTTACGTCTCCTTCCGGTGTTTTGATTACTACAGCAGATCTGTTGCCAATCAATGCTCTGGCAATAGGTACCACCTGTTTTGTCTCATCAGACGAAAGTTTAAACAGGGTAGCGATACCATATGGATTAGAAAGTACTTCAACCACACCGCCGATCGCTGCAACTTCAACTGCACAAAGCATTCCAATTGGAACCTTTTCAATTAAATCTACCTCGTCAACGATAGGTATCTTATGCTCTAATCTGTTGTTAATCAAGACACCATCGTCCCTTTGGACGATGGCACCTGTGATATTAACACTTTTGTTATATGTATTGATAAGCTGTGCTGCATAATCAAATGAAACATTTGACGGAATAACTACGATTACATCTTTGCCGGAACGGGTCTCATTGAGCTTATCCACTAAAGCAGTTTCGCCCACACCGATTCCAATTCCACCAGGAGTATTCGGGTTATGTCCGATCATAGTAGATTCTGTGATAATGGTTTCTGTAATTGTCTCCATGGCAACATCACCGATAACGGGAGCCGCCTCGTTGACACGTACCTCATCTAAGTCTGCGTAATCCATTCCAACTTTGTCTAATGCCTGTTTTAAGGAACGGAACACTCCATGAATGTTCTGCTTTGTACCTTTAATACCGGTAGTTGGAACAATACCGCTGGCTAAGAAGTCAACATCCTTGCCATCCACTCTTGCAAGAGCAGTTTCTGTCGATGAGTTACCAATATCTACGCCTGCTATAATTTTCATTGATGTCGCACCTCCTGTAGATCAAATCAGCTTACGCTTTTTTTAATCTACCTCTCTTCTCGTAAACATCAGCAGCTTCTTTTACGAAGTTACCTGTTACAGTAGCGCCATACTGGTTGATTAACTCATCACCAATAGCGTATAATTCAGCTTTTGTAGATCTATAAGGTCTTAATGCATTGTAGATCTCAAGAAGACGAGCATCTGGTACAGGAATAAGCTCACCAGCTCTTCTTAAGTTCATACCGAATGTTTTTCTTCCTACAGAATCAGCAACCTGAGCCTGTAACTCAAGAGTTTCTTTTGTGATACGGAAATCAGCTGCTGTTAATTCGCCACTGATAACTTTATCTAATGTTAACTCATCAAGAGTTTTTCCGGATGCAGATTTGATCTTCTCTGGCATGCTTTCTCCTAAAGGATAATCAGCTGCTGTAACTGTATCGCCAGCTGGAGCTGCCTGTGCACCCTGCATATTTTTTAATACTTCCTGCATAATCTGTCTAACTAATAATTCCTGATCCAAAATTGACACCTCCGTTTATTTGAATGTAACTTTAAGAGCCTTAGGAGCTTTATCTCTATCAGCATGCTCAGTTTCTTTAATGTGAAGAACTGCGGAAAGAGCCTGATATTTAGGTCTTGCCATCTGGTCGTTCTTTACAGGAACAGGGCTTGGAGACTCGCCTTTAGCGTATTTTGCAGCGTTCTTACCGATCTGTCTGTATGTCTCAAGATCGATCAATGGGCACTGTGGGAATAATTCCAGGTTACTTAAAGGTGGTAAATCTTTCTGATGGATTACTGTTGTACCTTTGGACTGAATACCAATACCTACACCAGATCCGGAAAGTTCTGCTGCATCATGTGCAACGAAGGATACGTCAGATGTTCTGTAAACTTTAACTACTCTACAGGAAACACCTTCCTCCTCGATACCAGCCATGATTTCTTTTACAATCTGGCCATGAGGTACACCGAGGATATTAGTTGTCTGGCTTACACCAAATGCTGGAGCAACACCTAAAACTACTTCGTTAGGGTTTGTTCCTTTTTCAGCATCACCAGTTTCTGTAAGTTCGAGATCAGCAGCTGCACTAGCCTTAGGAGCTGCAGGAGCCTCTGCTCCATTCATATCTTTAAGCACTTCTGCGATAATACTTTTTAATAATTTTTCATCAATTGCCATTTGTTCTCACCTTCCTTTTAGATTACAGGGTTGCTGGATCAACAGCCTTACGGATATTGGACATCTTCTCCCATCTTTCTGGGCTGATCTGGTATCCTGTCATTGGTCCATGATAATCGTTGCAGGAGTTAACTGCACTAATTACGTGGAAGTCACTGTCAAGCATGGATGCTGTATGTAAGTAGTCACCAACAACCTTAGCTTTCTGGATCTGGAAGATGGAGTTAGCAACATCTTCGAATCCACCTTTGTACAGGGCTTTAACGAAGTCAACACCTGTTACGCCACGAGCTAACATGTCCTCAGCAGCTTTCAGGTCTTCTACTACATTACGGTCTGGCATATCTTTAGATCCGTTCGCATATGTAGCAGCTTCAACTTCTGCATCTGTAATCTCTGGAAGACCAAGCTCTGCAAAGATAGCCTGGATCGCTTTTGCAGCTTTACTACGTGCTGCAACAACTTCTTCTTCACTTGCTGGCTGTAAACCTGCGTCAACTCTTAAGTCACGCTGGATTGTACACCAGTCTTCATAATCTTCTGCATCCCAGTTGGAACCAGCGAACATATTGTCGTAGTTAGGAGTTGCAGAATATCCGGAACAGATATAGTCAGTTCCAGGAATGAACTGTGGCATGGAACGAGCAACTCTTCTAAGGTCAGAATGTGTAAATGTCTGGTCATTAGAGGAAGCGTTCTCAAGGTCAAGCATACCAGCAATCAGGTTCTCACAAGCGATGGCACGGATACCACCAGGAACAGCTGCAGGAACACCAACACAAGATACGGAACCATTCTGTGTACCCTGTACACCAGCTCCACGAGTAACACCAAGGCATCTAGCCTCAAGATACAGCATGGATTTTCCTTCTGCCATACCCATCTGAACTTCTGAACCTGTACCTGATGTAAATCTCATCTTAACACCACGGGAAGCGTAGCAGGAAGCAAGGAATGCTTTTGACCATGGAGTATCATCACCATCCATGAATACATCCTCTGTACCATATACAGATACTGTCTCAGCGTAAGCTGTGTAACCTCTCATACCAAGGTCAAGCTCTGTAGCCTCTTCAACAGCACACTGTGTTAAGATACCAGGACGTCCTACGTTAGCACCAACCATGATTGCTAAAGCGTTGAAAGGAGCGTAACGAACGATACCTACTGTTGTCTCCATCTCAGCGAATCCACGAACAGCTGCTTCAGCTGCATCTGCTGCGATCTGAACCATGTTATCTTTTACGTTTGTAACGTGGCACTGGTTAGCAGGCTGTTTTCTAGCTCTCATCTTTGTGATACCCATCATAGCTTCGAGTACAGATAAGTTACCAACAACATCTACTAATTTAGCAGGGGTGATTGCTAATGTATATTTTAAAACTTCATCTCTTGTTACATTGATATCGCAAAGCATACGAGCAATCTGAAGGGAATCAGTTGCCATAGCTTCTTCAGCATCTTCTAAGTTGATAGCGTAATCAGCGATGAAAACATCGAGCATATCGAAGTCTTCTCTCTTCTTTCCATCCATCTCAACTACTTTACCGTCAACAATTTTAATACTTGGTTCTGGATCAAATGGGCTGTTCATGGCGATCAAACCAACTTCCGGCCACTCTTTTACATAACCATCCTGATTAACAGGTCTTTGATCTAATACTTCAAAACGTTTACTTCTCACAGTCTCAACACCTCTCTAATTCTTCTGATTTCATGTTTAGCCAAGTCCTCTCACCGACCGGCCTTTACAAGGTTTATATGTATATAAGAATTACCTTCTCCTATTTACATATATGAATTAATTCGTATCTTAGATATAAGGTACAGTTGTGGATTCAAGTGGTTCATCTGGAGCTAAGGATTTAAGAAGCTGTTTTCCTACTTCTCTAGCGCCGATGATTGCCTGTCTAACTGCTCCTGAATCTCCGGAGAAGAAGAAGTTAACCTCGTTAGAGTAGCTTGTTCCACCATTACCTGGTGTAGCAATAGAAATCGCATCAATAGTAGCAGTCTTAGCAGCTGTATCTGCTAATACAATACCGATACCTGCTGGAGCACCTACAGTAAGGCCAAATGCTTTGCCAACTGGAGCACCGAATGCTTTGTTACAGCAGTAGCTTGCACGTGCTGTGTACTGGAATTCAAGATGTCCTGCGGAGTTTCCGTATACATCACCAAATGTTCTCTCAACTTCTTTTAAAGCAACTTCAACAGCTCTTCTTGCATCAGATACATCTTCAGCACCGAATACGATTAAGGAACCATGTCCTGCTCCGCCTTCTGTATCACGAGGGCACTCAATTAAGCAGATCTCTGTGTTTGTAGCTTTAACAGCCTCATCACAAGCCATAACCTGTGGGCCAGCACCAACTCTATCGCTGATGATACCGATTGAACGGTATTTTGGGTCAATCTTTAATAATTCATGAACACTGTTGTCCAGGTTAGCGATTACTAAACCAATTGTATGGCCAATAGCTGTTCCAACATATTCTGTTAATCCGCAAACGTATTCAGCGCATGCACAATCAGCTTCTGCTGTTTCAGCGCCGCCCATTTTCTTCATAACTTCATCCATGATTTTGCTCATCATTTCATCTTTCATCGAATATTACCTCCATTAATCGATTAATTAAGCCTGTGGTAGAATTTTCTCTACATCAGTATGTGGTCTTGGGATTACATGGCTGGATACAACTGTTCCAACTTTATCTGCTGCTACAGTACCAGCATCAACAGCTGCCTTAACAGCTCCTACATCACCTCTGACCATAACAGTTACTAAACCAGATCCAATTTTTTCGTATCCAACTAAAGATACGTTTGCTGATTTTACCATGGCATCTGCTGCTTCAATAGCACCTACAAGGCCTTTGGTTTCAATCATCCCTAAAGCTTCCTTTTGCATAATTGACCTCCTTTTTTTGCACTGGCGTCTTTTTGACACCTAGGCTTTGGTAATTAACTCATAGTATCATTATATAGCATAATAGACAAAATATCTTGGCTGAAACATATAATTTTTAGCCCAAAAAACAACGCTTAAATTTTTTTACCCATATGCACAGATACTTTTTTGACACTTTTTAAAACTGTTGCAATTTTTTTACCCCGTCAGTAGTCATCTTGTTCAGATTAGTCCGTAAACAGACCTGCTATTTTGCAATTTTGTCCAATATACGGTTAATATCCTCTGCACTGACTGGTCTTGGATTGGCTACGGTACAAGCATCATTCAATGCTCGTCTTACAATCTCAGGTCTTGCAGCTTCAAAATCGTTTAAGTCCACACCGCACTCTGTAATGCACATTGGTCTGTCCATATATTTGAGCAGGCGGGTAATCTCGCTAATCAGATTCTCTACACCAACCTTCGTTGTCGGAGCCGGAAGGCCTATTACCCTGGCCATCTTTTGATACTTCTTTGCTGTATCGCTGCTGTGTTTAGCCATATCTCTGGCCATATCTGCATTGAATTCAATCACATATGGAAGAATCAATGCATTCGCTCTTCCATGTGGAATATGGAAGATTGCACCTAACGCATGAGCAATGCCATGGTTTACTCCAAGATTGACACTGTTAAATGCCATACCCGCAAGACAGGATGCTCTGTGCATCTTATCACGGGCTTTAATATCGTATCCGTTGCGGTAACACTTCGGAAGATATTCAAAAGCCAGCTCACAGGCTTTCTCAGCAAGGCAATCTGAACAGTCACTGGCCGTTTCTGATACATAGGCTTCAATTGCATGGGTAATAACATCCATTCCAGTATCTGCTGTGATAAATGGTGGAGCGGTTTTTACCAGCTCCGGATCCAGAATTGCCATATCTGGAACAAGGTCGTCGCTGACAAGCGGATACTTTGTCCCTGTCTCCGGATCAGATATTACAGCATATTGGGTTACTTCAGAACCTGTGCCGCTGGTTGTGGGGATTGCCACAAGGTAATAATCCTTGCTCGGGTCAATCTTCTTCGCCATGAAAGCAATCGCCTTTGCCGCATCGATAGAGGAACCTCCTCCAAGAGCTACGAGAATATCTGCTTCCTGTTCGCTTAAAAATTGAACTCCTTTGACAATCAGATCCATTGGCGGGTCCGGTACCACATCGCTGAATACAGCGACACTGGCGCAATTGGAAAGTTTCTTGGCAATGACGTCTGCTACTCCCGAGTCACGCATGAAAGCATCAGTAATAATAACCGCCTGCTTGCCCTCAAAGGTTTCAAGCATATCGATGGCGTTCTCACTGAAACACACCTCGGTTTTGATCTTAAACTGCTTCATGTTCACTTTCCTTTCTTTTGGTAAATTTTTCTCTATACTCAGACGGCGTATATCCAGTCTTCTTTTTGAAGGCTTTGCTGAAATAATTCGCTTCGTTATACGCCAGATCTAAGGCAATGTTAAGGACCGGTACATCTGTTGTCGTCAGCATTTCTTTCGCTAACTCCATCTTCCGGTCAGTGATGTAGGTGATGAAATTCACTCCCATCTCCTTTTTAAAAATCTTACTCAGATAGTAAGTACTGATGTTAACGTGATTCGCCACATCCTCTAAGCTGATGCCTTTTTTGATATTTCGCTCGATGTAATCGATAACCACTTTCATGCCGTCATCGCTGATTTTTCCTTTGACATTCACTTTATCAAATAAAATATCAATCATCTTGACTACTTCGTTAAATGCATCATGTTTATTATTATACAGAAGATACTTAATCTTAAGCTTTTCTGTCTGAACAACTAATTCATTTCCTTCATTCACGCCAAGCTCTTCACTTATTTTCAAAATCATCTTGGCAAGTTCCTGAAGTTTCTTTGATATAATATTGACATCATTATATTCTTTATATATGCTGTCAATGTATTCCCGTAAAAGATCCACGGATGCTTTATAAGAACACTTCCGAATCTCATTGCCGAGTCTAGAGAGCAACTTACTGCTAATCCCCGGATTATCTTTCAAGTTCAATTCTTCTTCATAAGATTGAACTGTCTCAATCAACGTCTCTTTGCGAATTGGTTTTAATAAGAAATCATCGACTTTTAATTTGATAGCCGAATGGGCAATATCAAAATCATCATATGCTGTTGTTACAATAATGACGACCTGTTCTAACTTCTCCCGGGCGTACTTGATTACCTCAAGTCCATCTGCACCCGGAATATTAATATCAACCAGTATCATATTAATATCTTCCCGGTTAATACACTCCATCGCCTCATATCCGCTCTTTGCTTCTCCGACAATCTTGACATCCGACAAACTTTCTTCCAGAAATATCTTCAGGGATGTTCTTTCTAATTCTTCATCCTCAACGATCAGAATTTTGTACATATCTTACCTCCTTCGATATTCCATCCATCTATTTCCCCTGAAAGCCTTTGCTGTCCATCGGCACTTTTAAGGAAACCTTCGTTCCCAGTCCCGATTTTCCAGCGCTTTCAATCTGTAATCCATACTCTTTTCCAAAGTATAATTTTAACCGGGAATCTACATTATGAAGTCCAACTGCATGTTCATGACCGTTATTATAGGCTTCCCCGTCTAAAATCTCGTCAATCCGCTCTTTGGAGATACCATCCCCATCGTCAGTAATATCCACATGAAGATCCCTTTCTTCCTGATAGACATCCACACCGATGGTTCCACCAGCGGAGCGGTTCTCCACAGCATATTTTATAGAATTCTCAACGATCGGCTGAAGACACATGAATGGCACTTTAATATCCATAAACTGATCTGACGCCTGAATCGTATACTGTAAGCGGCTGCCCAGTCGAATCTTTTGTATCTTCAGATAATTGCTTACATGGGCAAGTTCATCCTTGAGCGGTCCTAACTGATTCGAACTCTTCTTTAATACATACCTCATCATATCAGAAAATGCATACACTACATCTTCTGTCATCTTTGCATTTTCAAAGAAGGCAAGTCTTCCGATTGTATTCAATACATTAAAAAGAAAATGTGGATTAATCTGATAATGAAGTGCCTTAAGTTCGATATCTTTAATTGATTTTTCCATCTCGATTCGAAGCTTCTCCTCTTTCATGAGCTTTAGCTTCTTCTCTTTTAACTCTTTATCTACTTTATTAATGTATTCTTTCTCTGCAACATAGTTATAGCTTTCATATATGGTATTCGAAACTGCCTGAATCTTATCCAGTGACAGCTTCGGAATCTGCTGATATAGTTCTACTAATTCCGGGTCTTTCTGCCAGTCCACTTTTTTTGCTGTAATTGGTTTTAGTTCTTTCTTATCCTGTGCATTAATCTGACCGGCTAAAATTGCACCTACGTATTGTCCATTGATTGAAATTGGTATTGCAAAATCCACCAACCCGGCATGACAGATATAAACATAGGGTCTTCCGTTCCTTTTTGCCCTTCTTCCTCCGCAGGCATCGCAGAAATAACATAATTCCCTGTATTCTTCATGTTCACGAAGTACTCTGCAAAAATCCGTAAAACCGCTCTGCTTTGTGAACGGCTTTCCATTATAATCTACGGTAATAAATGCAATTCCGGTTGCTTTCGTCCAGTTATCCTGAAGTTCTTGAAACTCGTCTAATTTTACAAAATCACTGATGTGAATATCATTCTTTCCCACAGTCCCATCCTTCCCTTATCTACTTTTCATTATATCAAATCCCATATCAAGAAACTACCTTTCCAATCAGTAGTATTTTGTTCTTTTGATAAGTCTTTTTGTCATTGTTTACAATTTCTTAATGGTTTTACCACATAAATATCCACTTTTTTTACATACGAAGATATCTTTTTCCCTTTTCCCGCCTCTTTTTTTTGCAGTAGGCGTATGCTTTCTCCCCACACTCCGAAGCATCTGCTGTATAACAGTCTGCACCAATCTTTTTTGCAACAGCATCATCGACAGCGCTTCCGCCAACCATCAGATAGACTTCCTCCCGGATTCCACGCCGTTCCAACTCTTCCACTAACCGTTTCATATCAACTAAGGATTCTTTTAAAAAGCCGCTGCAGCAAACCACATCAGCCTTCTCAACCAATGCAGAATCTGCAAACCGGTGTGCCGGAACATCTACGCCTAAATCCACAACAACAAATCCTTTGCTCTCCAACATAATCCGCACAAGATTTTTTCCCATATCATGGAAATCACCACGGATTGTTCCGACAATCGCAACACCGATTTTCTTCTTGTCTTTTTTGTCTTCCATTTCTTTTAAAGCATCCATACCGCCATTCAATGCTCTGGTAATCGCAAGAATCTCCGGTATCTCCACTGTCTCCGTCTTAAAACGCAGTCCGACATTCTCCATTCCTTTTAAAAGCCCCTGTTCGAGCACCTGATCATAAGCAATCCCTTCTTTCACTGCCATCCTGACCAGTTCAATCACCTTCTTACATCTTCCCTTCTCCAGGGAATCCGCAATCTCAGCCAATGTATTTTCCATTCCAATTCCTTCCTTGTCCTTATAAAAACATTTTTTTACTCTCAAATGCCTCTATATTATAGCACAAAGTCTATCCTTTTGTCATTTGTTTCATAAAGAAATGTATATTTCAGTTAAAAATTATACAAAATGTTGGTAATACTTACCACATCCACCCCTATATAGAACAAAATATTATCTGTTTAAAAGAAAAAAGAGCCAGACCATCGCTTTCAGCCTGGTCCGGCTCTCTCTTTTTATGTAGAATTTAAAGTCTAAACTATTATTTTACAACGGATACTTTCTCGAGCTTCCAGATTTCATTCGCATACTGCTCGATTGTTCTGTCAGAACTGAACTTTCCACATCTTGCTACATTCAGCATTGCAGAGCGTGCCCAGCCCTTAGAATCTCTGTAAGCTTCATCAATCTTTTTATGAGCTTCACAATAAGAATCAAAATCTTTTAAAATAAAGTACTGATCTCTATCCATCAGGGAATCATACAGTCCACGGAATAACTCTGGGTTATCCGGTGAATAGTATCCATTCACAAGCTGAGTCATCACTTTTCTTACTGCCATGTTCTCATTGTAAATGTCTTTTGGATTGTAATCGCCATTCTTCTCATGAGCCATAACTTCTTCTGCGCTCATACCAAAGATAAATGCATTCTCTTCTCCAACTTCCTCTACGATTTCTACATTCGCGCCATCCATCGTTCCAAGAGTCAAAGCACCGTTTAACATAAACTTCATGTTTCCAGTTCCAGAAGCTTCTCTCGAAGCTGTGGAAATCTGCTCACTGACATCCGCTGCCGCAAAGATAATCTCTGCATTAGAAACCCGGTAGTCCTCGATGAATACGACCTTTAACTTACCGTCAATTGCTGTATCGTTATTAATTCTGTCAGCCACCGAATTAATCAATTTGATTGTAAGCTTCGCAGTATAATATCCTGCTGCTGCCTTTGCGCCAAAAATGAAGGTTGTCGGCACAATGTCCATATCCGGATGTTCTTTGATCTCATTATAAAGATGCATCACGTGAAGAATATTCATCAGCTGACGTTTATACTCATGCAGACGTTTTACCTGAACATCAAAAACAGATCTTGGATCCACATCAATTCCGTTGTGCTCTTTGATATATTTTGCAAGACGAACCTTGTTCTGGTACTTAATGTTCATAAATTCCTGCTGGCACTTCTCGTCATCTACATACACTTCTAAATTCTTCATATGAGATAAATCTGTAATCCACTCGCTTCCAATCTTATTGGTCACCCAATCAGCTAAGAGCGGATTGCCGTGAAGAAGGAATCTTCTCTGGGTAATACCATTCGTCTTATTGTTGAATTTCTCCGGCATCATCTCATAGAAATCTTTCAATTCTCTCTCTTTTAAGATTTCTGTGTGAAGTCTGGCAACACCATTGACAGAAAAGCTTCCTGCAATGGCTAAATGAGCCATTCTTACCTGTCCGTCATAGATAATTGCCATGCTGGCAACCTTTGCCGGATCATTCGGATATTTATTCTGAATCTCAACAACGAATCTTCTGTTAATCTCTTCCACAATCTGATAAATTCTCGGAAGAAGTCTGGAAAACAGTTCTAACGGCCATTTTTCTAAAGCCTCGGACATAATGGTATGGTTCGTGTAAGCACAAGTCTTACATGTGATTGCCCATGCTTCATTCCACTCAAGTCCTTCTTCATCAATCAGAATTCTCATAAGTTCTGCGACTGCAACAGTAGGATGAGTATCATTCATCTGGAAGCATACTTTCTCCGGAAGCTTATGAATATCACTCTCTGTCTCTTTGAACTTCACAATAGCTCTCTGAACGGAGGCAGAAATGAAGAAATACTGCTGTTTCAATCTCAATTCTTTTCCTGCATAGTGATTGTCATTCGGGTATAATACCTCCGTAATATTACGTGCTAGATTTTCTTCGGATACTGCCTTCTGGTATTCTCCTTTGTCAAAATCATCTAATTTGAATGTCTGGATTGCCTCCGCATCCCAAATTCGAAGTGTATTCACTACATGATTGCCATATCCGATTACTGGCATATCATAAGGAATCGCACGGACAGACTGATAGTTCTTCTGCACAAAATGTTCTTTGCCGTCTTCTCCCTTTTCCACATCTACATATCCGCCAAATTTTACAACCTGTGAATACTCATCTCTGCGGATTTCAAATGGATTTCCATTCTTTAACCAATCATCTGGACGCTCAACCTGGTAACCATTTTCAATGACCTGTTTAAACATTCCGTAGTGGTAACGGATTCCACATCCATAAGCCGGATATCCTAATGTTGCCAGAGAATCTAAGAAGCAGGCTGCCAATCTTCCAAGGCCACCATTTCCAAGTGCTGCATCCGGCTCCTGATCTTCAATCAGGTTCATGTCGAATCCCATCTCGTCCAACGCTTCTTTAATCTCATCATAGAAAGTCAGATTGATCATGTTATTGCCCAGCGCACGACCCATCAAAAACTCCATAGACATATAGTAAACACATTTTGCTTTCTTTTCTTTATAGACCTTATGTGTCTCAATCCACTGATCGATAATAAAGTCCTTTACTGCGTATGCCACCGCATAATAAATCATCTGAGGGGTTGCCTCCTCTAAATCTCTGCGGTATAAATTACGCACACGTCGGGTCACATCTTTTTTAAACTGCTGTTTGTCGAAAACATCTTTTTTAATCAAATTTGAAATCCTCCTTCCAGTTTTCGGCTAGTATTCCCCAATACATTTTATTCTGCCTTCTTCACACCTAACGTTACATGTTCACCGTTGATGTTCCATTCTTTTGTCATTCCGCCTTCTGTTTCAAGGAAAAGACTATCAGCAAGAACCTCTGCCTGAATCTCTTCTGCATGTTCTTCCATAATCTTCTTGATCTTATCATTGCCCATCTGGTACAGGCAGATATGGTCTGTCACATTGAAGTCGGCTTCTTTTCTCATTGTCTGAACCTTGCTGATAATCTCACGAACAAATCCTTCCCGGATTAATTCTTCACTGAGATTTGTATCGATTACAACTGTAATACCATTATCTGTAACAGTCTCAAAACCTTCCATCTGTTTTACGTCAATTAATAAATCCTCAGCTGTCAGGTCAATCTTACCATCTTCCAGCTCGATTGTCAAAATTCCTTCTGTATCCAGCTGATTCTTCGCTGCATTTCCATCCAAACTCGTGAGAGCATTTCGAATCTGACCTAATTTCTTGCCATATTTCGGTCCAAGCACCTTCAGCTGTGGTTTAAAGGAGTAGGAACTGAAAGCAGATACATCTTCTTTAAATTCAACTTCTTTAATATTTAACTCATCCTCAATGATTTCTTTATAAAATTCAGGCAGTTCAAACGCAGCCTTTACATACATTTTACCAATTGGCTGTCTATTTTTAATGTTCGCACTGTTTCTTGCCGCACGTCCTAATACAACAATCTTTAGAACTAAATCCATCTTCTCTTCTAATTCTTTATCAATCATAAATTCCTCGACTGTCGGGAAATTGCAAAGATGAACACTCTCCGGTGCCGATGGGTCTAAGCTTACAACTAAGTTTCTGTAAATATCCTCTGTCATAAATGGAATCATCGGTGCTGCCACCTTTGATACAGTAACAAGAGCTGTATAAAGTGTCATATAAGCATTAATCTTATCCTGCTCCATACCCTTTGCCCAGAAACGTTCTCTGCTTCTTCTTACGTACCAGTTGCTCATGTCATCAACAAATTCCTGCAGAGCTCTTGCAGTCTCCGGAATCCGATAGTTGGTCAGATTGTTGTCCACTGTTTGAATCAGGGTATTCAATTTGGACAACAGCCATTTATCCATAACAGGCAGTTTATCATAATCCAGTGTATATTTTGTTGCGTCAAACTCATCGATATTTGCATAGAGTACGAAAAATGCATAGGTATTCCATAAGGTTCCCATGAATTTTCTCTGTCCTTCTGTCACCGCACCGTCATGGAAACGATTTGGAAGCCATGGTGCACTATTCTCATAGAAATACCAGCGGATTGCATCGGCGCCATGTTTTTCCAAAGCATCAAAAGGATCCACTGCATTTCCTTTGGACTTACTCATCTTCTGTCCGTTCTCATCCTGAACGTGTCCAAGCACAATAACATTCTCATATGGTGCTTTGTTGAAGAGTAAGGTTGATTCTGCAAGCAGGGAGTAGAACCATCCTCTTGTCTGGTCAACTGCCTCGGAAA
>JAUNBT010000275.1 GCA_030526985.1 Lachnospiraceae bacterium
TAATTGAAGCACCCGTTTCTTGTATATATGATAGATATACATACGCCATCGTTGCCCAACATGTAAATTCGATTTTATAATCCAAATCTCTTTTGAAATCTATAATCATATCTTTAACTTTAAATCCTTCTACTCCATCAAATATAGTACAAATTAACATTGATGAGAGCACTATCTCAATTGGCAATGAATTGTGCTTTTCATTTCCATCATCTAATTGCGAAAACGGTATATCCTTGGTCTCGTACAATCCTTCCTTATAATTTTTATAAAGCTTTTCTGCCATTTTTTTCATATACAGGTCATTAAAGATATCTGGTCTGATTTTTTCAATAATCAACTTTGTAATCTGTGTAACTCCTCTATTCCCGTCGATTGACATAATATCAGGTAAAATAATGTGCTTTGCCCTTACATCTTCAATTGTTAGCCCCCACAAAACAGGCAATATCTCACCTTCACCATTTATAGTTTTGTTAATAAGTGTATTGAGTTCAATCCCCGTCCATTTTTTCTCAAAAAAAGCTTTACTCAGTATGACAATGCCGTACCTTGATTCCCTTAGACCCCTCTCTATACTGGCTGTCAAACTATCCCCCACCTTCAACTCGAATTCGTCATACCAAACCTTTACTCCAAAATGCACCAAATTTTTTGCTAATGGATTTACAAATTCTTTTTTATCCTCTGATGCATGGCAAATAAAAACATCCCACATATTTTTCTTCACTCCTTTCACAAACGCATAAAATATAGTAATTGTGGAAATTTTCTTGTTTGCCTGATAATACCATGGCTTTCGACATCTTTCAACAGTTATCGTTCGACAAAGTCTATATGGTTTATATCTCATGGTTATATGCACATACCCCAATAGTTTCATCTCACTTACATTTTGAATGATTCTTTACATATAAAAAGCGGCTCCAAGCCGCTCTAAATTTTTAGTCTATACGTTTCTTACAAATCCTCTAACCAAAGTAGCCACTTCTTCAACCTCTTCCTCTGTCAAGTAGGGGTGCATTGGCAGGGAAAGCACGGTGTCGCAGAGCTTACTGGTGTTTGCCAGGTCTTCGCTACAGTATTCATTCCCTGCAAAGGCTTCCTGCTTATGCATTGGTTTCGGGTAGTAGATCATGCTGGGGATTCCTTGCTCTTTCAGGGCAGCCTGCAAAGCGTCTCTCGTTTCCCGGTCAGCAAGCCGGATCGTATACTGGGCCCAACTGGAATAAAAGCCTTCAGGGATGACCGGTGTTTTCACAAGACCCGACAGCGACGACAGCTGTTCTGTGTACTGATCCGCCACTCTGTTGATATCCGCCAATTCATACTCTTCGAAAGCTCTCGATTTCACAGACAGTATCGCAGCCTGCATGGTATCCAGTCTGGAGTTCAAGCCGATTCGAACGTTATCATACTTCATCTCGCCCTTACCGTGGACCCGGATGGACTCCAGCAACTTTGCCATTTCATCGTCGTCAGTGAACACAGCTCCACCGTCTCCATAACAGCCTAGCGGCTTGGCAGGGAAAAAGGACGTAGTACTGATATCGCCGAAGCTGCAGGCTTTGCGCCCATTGATGGATCCGCCAAAGCCCTGGGCGCCGTCCTCCAACACTAGCAAGCCGTATTTCTCGGCAACTGCCTTTACCTTTGCAAAATCCGCAGGCAGACCGAACAGGTCCACAGCTACGATCACCTTAGGCATCAGCTTTCCCTCTGCCAACGTCTTTTCTATGGTCTTTTCCAAAGCGTCCGTGGAAATGTTGAAGGTATCCATATCCACATCAACAAAAACAGGCGTTGCTCCGGCGTGAGATACTATCTCTCCCGAAGAAAAGAACGTGAAGTCCGGGACGAACACCGCATCTCCCTCTTTGATGTCCCATGCCATCATAGCCATTGTCAAAGCATCGGTGCCATTGGCACAGGTAATACAATGCTTCACACCTACGTACTCTGCCAGCTCCTTTTCCAGGTCCTTTACCTGCTGGCCATTGATGAAATTGCAATTGGTGGCGACCTCGACCATCGCCCGGTCGATGTCTCCTTTTAATACCTGATACTGTTTCTTTAAATCTCTGAATTGCATGATTTTATAGATCCTTTCTTTTAAATCTTGTATTTTTTTATCTGCAAAACGCATGGTTCCTTACGCGCCTGAAATCATGATCTTTCCAAATACTCTGCCTAAAAGATGCATACATGGTCTCTGCCACTTCTTGCACTCCGGACAGCATAAACAGATGATCTACGAATCCATATACGTCTTCCATAAATTCTTTCTGCCCTTTATAGTGCTACCCGTAGATTTCCCGGGAAGAGATAAACAGGTTCTGAAGAAATATCCACTAATGGGCTATGATTTTTGTAACGGTTTTCTCTGTTATTCGAGATTCATGGTCTGCGCCCAATGTCACAACATTTGTTATCCCTGCCATTCTTACGAATTCCACTGCAGGGTTGATCCCATCCTCATTTCCTGTGGCAAGAATCATCGGTGCTCCTAGTGATATTGCCAACGGACCTCCCGAAATGCCATCAGGGTATTCTAGACCATATGCAAGCACAATTGTATCGGTCTTCCCACTGAAAAACTTTTTTGCTACTTCAACAGAAGTTTTATACCGATCGCTTCCTGCCACTCGCTCTATGCTGCCGCAATAGCCTTTGAGCTCATTGAACACTGCCTTGCTAACTACACTATCTCCTCCAATGGCATACATATTCCCCGTATAAATGGTTTGCAAATATTTCTTCTGATCATCACGCAGTCCCCCGTATTCCACCAACAGAATTGGCTTGTTGACACCTGACGCCGCTAAACTGTCTGCATAACCATTTCCCGTGCAAATCATCAGATCCTCATACATCACTCCAGCCTCTTTTATGATTGCAATATTTGTTTCATATCTGTCTGCACCCCCGCAACGCACCACATTGTAGTCCGATTTTAGGCTATTTGCAAATCCTTCTGATACTACACCTTTACCTCCCAGCAGGTATACAGCCCCGCCCTCTACCACGTTCGCTCTTATGTATTCCCTTACCGTCTCATCCTGAGTCCCATTTTTTGCCACCATTATTATCGGCGCATTCTTGACATGTGCAAGATATCCACCGGCAAGTGCATCCGGATAATCATCTCCTGTCGCCACTACGATTGCCTTAAACTTATCTACTCCTAAGCTCGCCTTTAATCCATCTGCGATACTGAGCGCTGTGTCGTATCTGTTTGCCCCTGCATATCGTATCCGATTGCTTTCGTAATATAACGGCTCTATCGACATTACTGTGTTACATATCCGACATTTTGTAACAATACTTCCTTCTTTAAAAAAAGTTGCTTCAGTAAGTATCGGTTCGCCTTCAGTATGTGCTTTCTTGTCAATCTCAGTTTTGTCCTTAGTGGCGTCACAAACACTACAATGTATTGATTTCGTTCCTTTTTCAGTACATGTCGCCTCTTTATCAACAGTGTATATTGAATCCCAATTATGACTGGCAGGAACTTCTTCTTCCTTTAAACTCCCACAATCATCACAAATACTTACTTTCTCACCAGCTTCTTCACACGTAGCTTTTTTTATGAGTTCGCTATAACTGTATTCATGCTTTTTACATACATATTGATCTGGCGCATTTTTTAATTTAGGAAACATATACTCGCTGTTTTTATCAAAATACCATGTATTTTCAAAATCAAAACCGGTAAAAGAATCCTTACTTTTCATCTGCTCAATCGTCAAGCCGTTAAGGTCTCCATATCCCAGTGAATAGCAATTATAAATGTCGGAAGAATTATATTGGTATCCACATATCTTGGTGGTATAATCGTACTCTTTATATGGTTTATCTACATATGTGTGTGCAATCCCTGCACTATAGCAATTATGTATAGTTCCTCTGATGTACCCAGATAT
>JAUNBT010000276.1 GCA_030526985.1 Lachnospiraceae bacterium
GATTCGCCTTTCGTGTTCTTAAATTCAACCAATGAATATAGTTTAGAATTTTCGTCATTTCCTTTTGCCACGAACCAAATCTCATCTCTGCGGAACACATCACTGTTCATAGTTGATAAGTCATGAGAAGTGAAAACTAATTGTGCACCTTTCCGATTCACACTCATATCGTTAAATAACATTATGATATGGCGCAATAACACAGGGTGTATTTTGGCATCCAATTCATCTACAATCAATGTAGTTCCCGCCAGAAGACTCTCAGCTATAAATGGCAACATTCCGAAGACTTTCATCGTCCCGCTAGACTCTTCTTTTAGATTCAATTCCGCCTCGTAACCATCCACCAAATGCTTTGTATACACTTCAATCTTATCATTATCATTCTCTTCCACACGAAAGTTGACTATATCTAAATCCATTTCTTGAAGCATTTCAAGAACCAGAGTTTTTACATCATCTGAATTAGCAATTGCCATTCTTAGTTCTTGAATTGGATTGCCATAATTCAAAAAATCTATACCATATTCAAACCAATCAATCACATCCTTAACTACCTCATTTTTCCTATAGGTAATGCCTAAATAAGAAAGTAATAAAAGTGTATCTGACAGGTCCTCACTTACCTTAAATTTCGCAAATGCTCCTTTAAGGGTAATTTCATTCTCATCACGTATAAATAATGCTGATTTTCTTCCTGTATCCAACTTCACACGATCAAGCGACTCCTGAAGAACACAATCTTTTTTTATCTGCAAAATATATCTATATTCTGCTTTTTTTGTCCTAAAAAACACTTCGAATTCTGTTGGTTCTTCTCTCTTTTTCTTCGAAAATGCAAAAGGCTCAATAATCAAGCGTTTCATCTGAAAAGGATTCTCTTCATTACTTCCAGTTGCATACAGGGGCCGCAACACCTTCGCTGCGAGTGTATGCAGTGCAGCCAAAACATTAGACTTACCACCACCATTCGGACCATAAATTGCCGATACCGGCAAAAATAATTCACCATCTTTATCCTTGATCATTCTATCTTCATGTTCTGAAATGGCTGCCGCTTGCATGTCAAACGTAACCTCATCTCTTATACTTTTATAATTTTTAACTGTAAATTGGCATAACATATTTTCTACCTCCATTTATATTCTTATTATATCCCATTTTTATATTTTGTAAACATATATGAGCTTTTTTCTCATATTTTATTCTGTAATTATATTTTTGAATGTTTTACAATATAACGACAGAGCTTGTCCAATCTGTATAATGGTGGCTCAAACAATGTTGTCCCCTTCAAGTCGAATTTCCTTATCACTTTTTCAACTCGTCAAAATTCTTCATCTCTTCTTCAATTGCACTTTCCAGTTTAGCAACGTTTACTTGTACTAGAATTTTAAGTATGTAATCGGCGGTTTCCTCCACCGTGTTGGGATTATGAAACCTATAATTTAATTTTCTTTTTTTCACTATGGTGTCTCTGCTCCCTTCTTGCAAAGGCTATTTATCCAAACCTATGAAAATCTATTTAGAAATAGTCCCTATCTCCTGCATTTTTCTTGCAAAAGATAGATTGAAGAATTACAGCAAAAAGTGACCAGACTACACCACTTCCTTCATCCATGCCATTACTGACACCAACTTGTGGTTCGCTACACTTGGCGGTAAATACCCGTGGCTAGACTTTCACTAGCTAGATTAGTGCCATGCCTGGCACACAGCAAAATCGGTATTAGGACTCATATCCTGATACCGATTTATCTATGATCCGTAACAAATCTCTGGTTTCCGGAGACTTGCTCAATCCTTATTTAATTGTCCATAAAAATCGTTCTATTTTGTTACTACCATATGCACAGTAGACTTTGATACCCCAAACTTCTTCGCCGTCTGCCGCACAGTAGCATTATTTTCTATAATAAAATTTGCTATTTCCACCGCTCGCTCTTCTATATAATCTCTCAAGATAAAACCTCTGCATGACTGTTTTTACAGTTTATGCAGAGGTTGTGGGGATGTAGTACAAATATTAGATTAAGATACAGGGAATAAAACTATTTTTCTCATCAATGGGAATAACCTCCTCGCACATACATACGATACCACCATTTCCACGTGCAACATTAGTCTTATCCAGAAGTTCATATTTTTTGACCTCGCGTCGATCGGGATTGGCTGACTTTTTGATTTCCAGTGGATGGATAATCCCATTTTCCTCAACAAAAACATCGATCTCTTTTGCATTAGAATCCCGATAGTAGGTCAGATTCACTTTCGACGGCGAATAAGAGAAGTTCTTCAGCAGTTCAATCACAACATAATTTTCAAAGTAGTGTCCATTTGCTGCTCCGTTCATCAAGGTGTCTCTGGTAAGCCACATAGAAAGATAGGCACATAATCCGGTATCACAGAAGTACAGTTTTGGTGTTTTGGTGAGTCGTTTCAATTCATTGTTGGCATACGGCGACAGGAGATAGATAATCCCCAACCCCTGCAACAGACGCACCCATTCCTTTGCCGTAGGCTGAGATATCTCTGCTGCTTCTGCCAGAGTCTTGTAGTTAACCTGTTCGGAAACTAACGCCGCACAGGCATTCAAGAATTTTCGGAAGCGAACGGTATCTGTAATGCCACCTTCCTCCGATACGTCCCGCATCAGGTAGGTCTCAATATAGGAATTGAAATACTCCTGTCTTTGCTCTGCGTCTGCAGTGATAGCATCTGGCATACCGCCACGCCAAATATGTTCAAACACATCCACGATATCATTTTTCTTAACGAGCGGCTGTCTTTCCAGTAAACAAGATAGCGAGAAGTCTAGTTCATTGGGAAATGTCAGCCCCTCCGTTTCATTTTTTGAGAAGCTGTACAACTCCAGAATCCCGATTCTTCCGGCAAGCGTTTCTCGAATATTTTTCATCATCTTGTATTGCTGGGAGCCTGTCAACCAAAATAGTCCGCGTTCTTCGCTTTCATCGCACATGATTTTAATCTGCTCAAACAGTTCCGGTGCCTTCTGTATCTCGTCTATGATAATCGGTGGCTTGTAGGTCTGAAAAAAAAGTACAGGATCTGATTTTGCCAGTAATCTTGCCATTGTATTGTCCATTGTGACATAAGTACGGTCCTGCTCCGCTGCCAAGTGTTTCAACATAGTAGTCTTTCCAACCTGCCTCGCGCCAGTCACTAAGACTGCCTTGAAAAAAGTACTCATTCGTGAGAATTTTCGTTCCAGTGCACGTTTCATGTATTTCATAATACCATCTCCTTAATTAGGATAATCTAAGATACACTTTATTTTATCCTAAAATCGAAGTAGAGTCAACTACCGTAGATAAAACCTCTGCATGCCTGTTTTTACAGTTTATGCAGAGGTTGTGTTCGTATAATGCTTGCTGACATAATACATCTAAAGCGCTCTGCAATCCGCCGGAGGCTTTATCTTGGAAGGAGATTGAACTCCCACCAAGATTAATTTGTTATTTACTCACCACCTACTAGAGGTGGGAGTCTTATCTTCTTTCAAGATAAATAAGTCCTGTCATATCTGTGCCTGATGCAGCATTTTACTGGATACTACTATTATATTCAATAACATCCTATACCATTCCTAAAAACAAACATTCTGTAAGTCACATATACAAAAGTCTTAGGATGCTTATTCTTATAAGTTTTTCCACTGAGAGCAATCGAAAATTCAATTCCGACAACCTTTCTAACTAGAAGCTGCTTGTTTTGCAAGTGGCTCTTTATGTTGAATAAACGTTATATTATACTTGATAAATCAGTTCTGTCATAATGACTTCTTCGTCTTGTGCTTTTGCCATACTTCCCAATCGGTTCATCTGACTGGTCAGATAGTATGAGTGCCGGGATGTATTACTTTTATTAGAATTTCACCTT
>JAUNBT010000023.1 GCA_030526985.1 Lachnospiraceae bacterium
ATCCTCAGAGGCTGCCGGTGACACTGCCGCTCTTACAGATCTTAGTGGACACTCCCTTATGATCTACTGTGGAGCTGGTATGACAGAACCATTTCAGGAAATCGCAGATGCGTTTAAAGAGGCAACCGGCTGTGAGATGAATGTTACTTTTGCCAATGCTGGACAGATTCAGTCTCAAATTACAACAACAGAAGAAGGCGATATGTTCATTGCTGGTTCTCAGGATGAATTAGAGCCTGTAAAGGACTATGTAGCAGAGAGCAAAAGTTTAGTAAAACATATTCCAGTCCTTGCTGTACAGGAAGGAAATCCAAAGAATATCACCAGCATTGCTGATCTTGCAAATGATGGCATTACACTTCTTATGGGAGATGTCGAATCCACTCCAATTGGAAAAATCGCACAGAAAGCTTTAACCGACGCCGGTATTGCTGACCAGGTGGAAATTGCTGCAACAACTACTACCGCTCCTCAGATGTCTACCGCTTTAGCTGCCGGTGAAGCAGATGCAGCTATCGTATGGAAAGAAAACTGTAACGTGGACGGCGTGGAAATTACTGCAGAAGAAGATATGGCATCTTACATCAAGACAATTCCTGCTGCCAGCCTGACAACCTGTGCTGACGAAGAAGCATTATCTGCATTTGTAGATTATCTTGCTACCGATGCTGCCAATGAAATCTGGACAAATTATGGATATGAAATCGCAGAATAACAAAATTTCTCCTAAGAAGAAGATAGATTCCTTTTCTATTATTACGATCTGTATTGCAATGCTGGTAACATGTTTTATCAGCATTGCGGTCGGTTCTATCATCGTCGGCGGAGCCCCTTGTTTTATTGATAATCTTAAGTCGGAAGAGGTTCGTTTTGCCTTCCGGCTTAGTTTTTTTACCGCCAGCATTTCTACTATCTTAGTTATGCTTTTGGCACTCCCGACAGCCTATGCACTCACGCGGACAGCTATGCCTTTTAAAGGACTTTTGGGAATCATAATTGAACTTACCCTCTCTCTCCCTTATTTACTGTTAGGATTGAGCCTTTTAATCATATTTTCCTCCCCTGCAGGTAAGGTTTTAAAGGAAATGGGATTTAAAGTTGTATTCTCCCCTTTAGGCATTGTTATGGCCCATATTCTTGTCAATCTGCCCTATGGAATCCGGTTAATCCGCACTGCATTTGAATCCACAGACAGACGGTTAGAATATATCGCCTCCACTTTAGGTGCTTCCTCCTGGCGCACCTTTCTCACTATTTTGCTCCCCATATGCAAAAATAGTCTGATCAGCACCTTCCTTCTTGTCTGGTCCCGTGCTTTAGGAGAATTTGGAGCCACTCTTATGCTTGTCGGAATTACCCGGATGAAGACAGAAACTTTACCCGGCAGCATTTATTTGAGCATTACAACCGGAAATAACTCCACTGCCATGGCCACCGCCATGCTAATGCTGCTCATCTCTGTATGCACCCTTTTTATCTCTCACCTTCTAAATCGGCCTGCATACAAACAGGAAAGGCAGGTACACTAAATGAACCCCTGTAAAATCGATATTCAAAATTTCTCTGTCAAACGGGGAACCTTTACATTAAAACCCCTCTCCCTTTCCATCCGTCAGGGAGAGATTTTTGCCATCCTTGGCCGAACCGGATCCGGAAAAACCATTTTATTAGAATCGATTGCCGGCATGTATCCCGGAAACCAGGGAACCATTTTACTAGACGGAACCGATGTTACCCAAATCCCACCAGCCAACCGGAGTATCGGATTCTTATACCAGGACCACCTCCTGTTCCCCCACATGAAAGTCCGGGAAAATATTAGTTACGGCTTAAAAATGCACGGCTACTCCAAAAAACAGCAAAAAGAACGCACCGAAAAACTCATGGAGATGCTCTCCATCACCCAAATCAAAGACCAGTATCCCGGCACATTAAGCGGTGGGGAAAGCCAAAGGACTGCCCTCGCCAGAGCCTTAGCCCTAAACCCCGATGTTCTTCTCTTAGACGAACCTTTCTCTGCCTTAGACCCAGCCATGCGCCAAACCCTTTACAAAGAACTTTTAAAGATATATCATAAATATAAGTGTACCATTATATTTGTCACCCACGATTTTTCCGAAGCCAGGCAACTCGCCCACCGCATCGGCATCCTGCTTGACGGTGAACTACGAGCCGTCGTAGACGGAAAAGACCTGATGACTCACAACTTCGACTCAGAAGTAGAACAATTTTTAGGAAGAAAATAACAAGACACACCCAAAAGAAAGGAAAACCAGAAAATGAACGTAAACGAAATAACCACCTCCCCATCCTTCTTCGAAGAACTAAAACACCGTTTTCTAACCCTGCTAGAAGAAGAAAATATCTTAAATGAACCCGTCACCATCACATCCAAATCTCTGACCCCAGAAGAAGCCATCGGCACAACCAACCGAAAAGATTTCCCCATCCTCACCGGAAAAGACGTCATGATCCAAGCCGAATGCTTAGGAACCGCCGGACAAGCCTTCACCGACGCCCCCTCCAACTTTACCGGTTCCCTAAAAGAAATATGCGCACTCGACCTATCTACCGATTCCCACAACCGCAGTCTGTTCATCGCCACACTAAACGCTGTCATGGGCCATCTAGGCAAAGCCGACCACACCGTCCATTGCAAAAACGACGGCCCCGAACTCTGCGCCCCCCAAGTAGCCTCTCACATCCACCAAACCTACGGCACTCCCAAAATACTTCAAATCGGCTACCAACCCTCCCTACTAGAAACCCTCTCCAAAGAGTTCCCCCTCCAAATCGTCGACCTAAACCCCGACAACATCGGCCAAACCCGCTACAACACCCAAATCCAGGACGGCTCCAACCCAATCCTCTTAGACTCCCTCTGCCAATGGGCCGACCTAATACTATGCACCGGCAGCACCATCTGCAACGGCACAATCACCAACTTCCTAAAATACAAAGAAAAAACCCTATTCTACGGAACCTCCCTAGCCGGCGCCGCCCCCCTCATGAACCTCCCCCGAATCTGCTTTGCATAAAAAAAAGTGGCATTCACCACCCGTGAACACCACTTTTTTAACTCACAACAATCCATTCTAAAATATACTATATATAAAAAATACTACACCCCCTCAACTTCACTCCCTGTTCCAGAAGCATCGCTGGGCGTGCCCAAAAGGGGGAGCTCGAGGGGGAGATGCGGGCTTCGCCTAACTCAGAGCTTCTCCCCCTCGTACTTCTAACTCAGAGCTTCTCCCCCTCGACTTCTAACTCAACAACCCCGTTATCCCATCAATCACCCGATTCAACCAACTCTTCACCGACTGCCAGAAGCTCTCCGACTTAATATCAATTCCCATATCAGAAAGCTTATTATAAATCTCTTCTGCCTGTTCCTTCAACTGGTTCGTATCGAGATCTAACTGGCTGATCTTGTCCATCAACTCCTGAAGCAGCTGCTTGTCATCATCAGAAAGTGTAACATTCAGTTCCTCACAAGACTCATCGATTGCATCCAGAATCTCTTCTTCTGAGTCTAAACCCTCCGTAACAACCTTGTCCTTAATCAATGCCAATAACTGCTCCGCCGTATCCGTGTCACCCAGGCTTCCTGCGATTTCCCCTGTTGCTACTAACTCATTCGTGGCCGCATCCTTGCTCTCTTCTGAGATCTCCTCACCTGTCATATCCTCATAGGCTTTCATAACACCTACTAAAGCGGCGGTTCCAGTAATATTAAAGGGTCCTGCCACCTGAATCGTAGCATCCGAAATTCCTGCCGTTACAAGGGCATTCCGATACATACCACTAGTACAGTACGTAATATTGCTTGTCTCCACATCAATTCCACTTCCCTCTTCTGTCAGAGTGACAAGTACAGAAGATAAAGCTCTTGATCCAATCACACTAGAAGACACATAGGAATCCAGATAATCATGCTCCTCTGCATTCGTTACTGTTCCAACTGTATAATCATCCAAGTCACTCTCATCAATCCCTAAAAGATCTAAAACCTTAGCTTTCTCCGATTCTGAAAGATCCGCCCCCAAAGATAGATAGGGCTTCTCCGTCACCGCATCTGCTGATGCCGAAACACTAGGAAGGATTACTCCCATTACCATAATTGCCATTATAAATAGACTTAATATTCTTTTCATTCTAATTCGCTCCTTATGATTCCTAAGAAATATAATGATTCAGGTGCTTTTCACCCGCATCATAATAGTCTCTAAATCAGTCTGTTTCTATGCTTTTTACATATCTATCACAGCATTATAACACATCTTTAGAATTATGTCTTAAGTCTTTATTAATTTTTTTTACCGTTTTGCGGTCAACTTTTCATTTTTCAGACAACATTAAAAACCATAAATATTATGAGGTTGGGGTCAAAAGTATTTGACCCCTTGATGCATCAGGATTTCTCCGCATTTCACGCTCTCGAAATCCTGAAAACATTCGAAATCCGCTCATTTTTCTTCGAAAAATGGCTCCTTTCTCATGTTTTGCGGGTCCCAAAGTCATACTTTTTCATGCAAGCATGAAACGCATGACCTTATGACCCTTGCATCATATTATCCAAACACAGCATATTATCTCCCCGAAAATGTTTCCACTCTTCTTTTGAAAAACTTAAATCTTCCACCTCTAAAGACCTTACATCCACCCCTTCTTTAGAAATAAGTATCTTCCCACTCACCGGCATCAATGGATGTTCCAACACCCCGGATATAATCCCCCATGTTTTCCCCGTACATTTCCATGGATTATAAGAACAAATATGAATCAGCTCTGTTGGAGAACAATGATTCACCATAGAAAAGTAAGTTAAAAAATCATAGGATGTCATATTCCCTGTATAAACCCTACTGCACTCATATAAATCCTCTTCTGATTTTAAATTATAATAAAGTGAGGCCGCGGCACAATTTCCTTCCCAATCTGAAGTCAACACAATCCGGCTTTTTACAATTTTATGAAAAGAATAATTGTATAAGAAAAGAACATCGCCTTTCTCAAAAACATGTTCTCCTTCTAATAACACATTTTCTTCCGAATTCTGTTCCATATCATATCCCAAACCATCCATAAAAAAAGATAAGGGCACTTTCAAAAAAACTGCAATTTCATTCAAGGTGTCTAAATCGATTGCAACGGATCCATTTTCATATTTGTATACTGTGGAAACGCCTTTATATATATGCGAAGCAAGTTCTCCGGCAGACAAGTTCCGCTGTTTTCGATAAAATTTAATTTTCTTTCCTATTTCGACGGATAGTTTACTCATTTTGCTCCGCTCCTTTCCTATTTCCTTACACTTGCAACAAAATTTTAACATTCTGAATATCGATTCGCAAGGCACAAAAAAAATGCTGTTTTTTCTAATGTTTTCGCTCCATATTTATTTGAATATCAATTATTTCTTATCCTTTTTATTAAAATAAAAGGTGAAACAAATTCTCATTTTTTATCTGTTCTAATTCCAGGGGATTGAGTCGAAGCAAAGTCTCAAGCATTTTTTCATTTTCTAAAGGATATACAGACACCAGAATTTTACATGCAGCCGGTGTAATTGGTGCATCTAAAATTCCCAACAGCATTCCCCATGCATACGGACTGCTATGCCATGGATGAAAGGTTTCAATTGTTATGAACTCCGCCGGATTAATCACATTCTGCACTTGAAAATATACAATATGATCAAAAAGTATCATGCGTCCTTTATACAAATATTCTGACACAAGATATTCTGTCTCTCCTTTCAAATCATAATGAAGCACAACCAAAAAGGATTCTGTCAGCTCATCCTCCGTAATCCGTATCAACGACCGGATAATTCTATTATGTCTCCCATCATAATGATATACATAAAGCTTGGGAGTAATATTCTCTCCCAGATCCATCTCTCTTTCCCTTTTCTTCGTTATTTCCGTAATAGTAAAAAGCTGTTCTGGTGTAATTTTAAGAATATTAGCTATATCCAAAAGAGTTTCTGCATCTATACTGATCTCTCCACTTTCGTATTTATACACTGTGCCCTGTTTCTTTCCTAATGCTTCCGCTAACTGTTTCACCGTAAGCTTTCGTTCTTTACGATAATACTTTATTCTTTTTCCAATTTCTTCTGTAATATTAGCCATTTGCTCCCTCATTCCCCTCATTTTTTGTTGTCTCTTTAAAAGATACTTTTTTTCTGTTTTTCTTCTTCCTTCCCCGAAATACATCTCATTACAGGATAAAAACCATAAAAAAATCTCTTTACAAGAAATATTTCAAAATACATTTCTATTATAAATAGAATTTTGTCCTTTTGACAAGTGGAAAAAAATAGTGTAATTTTTTGTTCATAAACACGCAGCATATATTTTATAAAGCGACTGAAGTATCGAAGCTGATACAACAGCCGCTTTTTCTGTTTTTATAACAAACTGCTGCAGTTAGGGGGAAATAAAATGTTATCTGAAGAAATGCTGACATTAGGAAAAAAACGTTTTATCATCCGGGACATTTTTGCCTATGCCCAAGAACGTATGAAAGAAGTCGGGGAAGATCATGTATTTGATTTCAGCATTGGAAATCCCAATGCACCTGTACCGAAAGAAGTGGGCGAAGCCATTGAAGAAATTCTTCACACCATGACAGACAGCCAACTCCATGGATATTCCAATGCCTCTGGATTCGAAGACGTAAAACAAACATTAATCGACCATATAAATGGGACATTTGACCAAACATACACAACGAATGATATTTTTCTCACCTGTGGAGCTGCCGCAGCTCTGACCATCACTATGCGGGCCTTATTAAATCCAGCTGATGAAGTTATCATTCTTGCCCCATTTTATCCCGAATACCCAAGCTTCATTCAGTGTGGTGGAGGTATACCCGTTATTGTACCGCCCAATCCAGATACGATGCAGATTGATTTTGAAGCACTCAAAAAAGCAATCTGTGAAAAGACAAAAGCAATCATTGTAAACTCTCCAAACAACCCATCTGGTGTAGTTTATTCCGAAGAAACCATCTCAAAATTGGCTTCCCTTTTAAAAGAGAAATCACTTCAGTATGGACACACTATTTACCTAATCAGTGATGAACCATACCGGGAGATTCTCTACGACAATATAACTGTTCCTTTTATACCTGATTATTACAAAGAAACTTTTATCTGCTATTCCTACAGCAAATCCTTATCCATGCCCGGCCACCGGATTGGCTATCTACTCCTTCCTTATAAGACAGAGCAGATTCCTTCCATACGAACCGCCGTTTCCGGTGCCGCCAGAATCCTTGGATTTGTACAGGCACCCGGTCCTGCACAGCGGATTATACAAAAATGTGTGAATGTCCGCACAAATATCTCTCTTTATAGAGAAAACAGAGATTTATTATACAACAATCTGACTAAGATGGGCTTTTCCTGCATTAAGCCTCAGGGAGCCTTCTACTTACTGGTGAAATCACCGGAAAAAGATACCTTTCAGTTTGTAGAACATGGAAAAAAATACGACCTGCTTTACGCACCGGGAGAAGACTTTGGATGTCCAGAGTATGTACGACTTTCCTTTTGTATCGCACAGGATAAAATCATCCACAGTCTCCCACTTTTTCAGCAACTGGCCGATGATTATAACCTGGGGGAGGTATCCTTATGAAAATAGCAGTATTTGGATGTTTAAAAGAAGAGATTCCCTATTTTGAACTGGCAAAAAAGACTCTTCCCGTAGAACTTTCGCTTACTTCCGACCTTTTAACGGATGATAACATTTCTCTTGCAAAGGGCTGTGATGCTATCTCCGTTTTGGCAACAAGTGCCGTAAATGAAAAACGACTGATTTTTTTAAAAGATGCAGGGGTAAAATATGTCGGTGCCCGCTGTATCGGCTATAACCACATTGATCTTGTCAGTGCAAAAAAGTTAGATATCCGGGTATGCAATGCCGTCTATTCCGAACATTGTGTCGCTGATTTTACTTTAATGCTGATGCTTATGTGCATCCGGAATGTACCTTATATTTTAAGAAAAAATGAAAGCTACGACTATCGGATCAATGGAATGATGGGAAGAGAAATGCCTAACTTAACTGTAGGAATTGTAGGAACCGGACGGATTGGGAAAGCTGTTGCAAAGCGGGTACACGGTTTTGGGAGCCGAATCATTGCCTTTGATCCCTATCCCTCCAAAGAACTATCCGATTATGTCCAGTATGTTTCTTTAGAAAAATTATATCAGCAATCGGATATTATTACATTCCACGCCCCCTATAACAAAGAGAATTATCACATGTTAAACCAGAAAAATCTTTCTCTTTTAAAGGACGGCGTAATCATCATCAACGCCGCAAGAGGAGAGCTGGTTGAATCACAGGCCCTGATTGAAGGGCTCGACAGTGGAAAAATTGCCGGAGCCGGCATTGATTGTTTTGAAGAAGAGTACGGAGTCATCCAGTACGATCTCAATTATAACATTAAAAAGCGTCACGATTTAATGCTGCTTCAGGGATATCCCAATGTTGTATTTACCCCGCATGTTGCTTTTTATACCGATCAGGCTGTAAAAGATCTGGTTATAATAGGACTTAAAAATTTGCTTCAATTTGAATCCGGAGAAAGCAATCCGGCAGAAGTCACTGCATAATACGAAAGGAGAATCATTATGGAAAGAATGAGTTTTACC
Organism: Lachnospiraceae bacterium; assembly: GCA_030526985.1. GTDB lineage: Bacteria > Bacillota > Clostridia > Lachnospirales > Lachnospiraceae > SIG292. Next base: position 8,678 of record JAUNBT010000023.1, read on the forward strand.
CACGCACTTTGTGCCCACCACAATCTGCAATTTATGACAAAAGAGGAAATGCAAAAAATCCACTCTAACGCCCTTCGCCTTCTTCAGGAAGTAGGAAGTGAAGTACAGCACAAAGAGGCCAGACAAATGCTTAAGGAGGCTGGCTGCCGGGTGGAAAAACGCCGGGTCTATTTTCCGCCGAACCTAATCGAATGGGCATTAAAACAGGCACCTTCCCACATTTACATGTATGACCGAGATGGAGATTTTGCAATGGATGTCGGCGGACGGAACAGTTATTTTGGAACCGGTTCTGATTGTACTAATATCTGCGACAGCTATACTTTTGAAAATCGTCCATTTACTTACGATGACATGGTAAATGCCGCAAAGCTGATTGATGCTCTTCCTCAGCTGGATTTTCTTATGTGCTGTGGCTTGATGTACGATTATCCTGTTACTTCCTATGAACATCAATATGAAGTTATGCTTCGCAACTCAACAAAGCCACAGGTTGTTACCGCTGCCGATGAACGATCCATGGAGGCAATTACCAAGATGGCAGCTGTTGTCCGGGGAAGCAGAGAAGCATTAGAAATGAAACCATTATTTATTATGTACAACGAACCGACCTCTCCCCTGAATCACACAAAAACAGCTGTAGAAAAACTAATCTTTTGTGCGAAAAACCGCATTCCGACCAACTATGCATCTGGAACTTTAGGTGGAGGAACCGGTCCTATCACCGTTGCCGGCGGTCTGGTTCAGTGTATCGCCGAATCCTTAGTCGGTCTTACCATTAGCCAGCTTACCCGCCCCGGAGCACCTTTTGTCTTTGGCGGAATCTGTTCCAATATGGATATGCACTGTATGCAGGTTTCCTATTGTTCTCCGGAATCCATGGTAAGCAGTGCTGCTATGGCAGAAATCGGCAGAGAACTCTACAACCTTCCTACCTGGGGATTTGCCGGAAATACCGGAGCAAAGGTACCTGATGAGCAAGCAGTAAATGAGGCTGCCCAGTATACCATGTTAGTCGGTCTTGCCGGAGTAAATTTAAATCACGATCTTGGATTTATGAACTACGGGCTTACCTACTCTTTTGATTTACTTGTTATGTGCGATGAAATCGTAAGTCAGATCCGAAAAATATTTGACGGTGTTCCTATGGATGATGCCCATATCGGATATGACACAATCAAAGCAGTAGGACCAAAGGGACACTATCTGGCTGAAGAACATACATTGAAATTTCATAATGAAGAAATCTGGAAACCAGGAATTACAGACCGTAACGATTATGACGGCTGGGTCGGAGAAGGAAAAACAACCTTTGGAAAACGTGCCAATAATAAAGTAAAGAAAATCATTGAAACCTACCAGCCAAAACCTGTCACCGAGGAACAGGATCTTGCCATCAAAGAGATTATGGCACAAGTTGACGCATACGAATCAGACACAAGCAGATAAAGGAGATATTTATGGACAACAATAGAGGATTCGCTTCCCGTTTGGGATTTATTATGAGTATGGCTGCATTTTCCATCGGCGTGGGAAACATATGGAAGTTTCCTTATGTCGTTGGAAATAGCGGCGGTGGTGCATTTTTAATTGTATATTTAGCAATGGTTATTCTGGTTGGATACCCTACCTTTTTAATTGAAGTCGGTCTGGGACGGTCTTCCGGTTTTTCCCCCATACGGGGCATGCAGCAACTGGAAAAAAGCAAAAAGACTCCCTGGACCATGATCGGATGGCTGGGAGCCCTTTCCGTTTTCATTATTGTCGGCTATGCTACCATGATTGTCGGCGGATGGACTGGAGGTTATATCTTTAAAACAATCTCCGGTTCACTTCAGGGATTAGATGCTGATGGAATTTCCACTGCTTTTAGCCAATATTCCGGAAGTAATGCATCTTTATTATTCACCTTAGCTACCTACGTTCTTATGTGGCTTTGTCTGAATTCCGGTGTCAAAAAAGGAGTGGAAAAGGTATGTTCCGTTCTTTTGCCAATTCTCTTTGTCATTATGATTGGACTTGCTATCTATTCCTGTGTTATGCCTGGTGGAAAAGAAGGATTACTATGGTATATCAAGCCTGATTTTTCAAAAATTGATGCATCTGTCATTTCTGCTGCTGCCACACAGGTATTTTTCTCCATCGGTATTGGTATGTGCTGTGCTTTTGTTTATGGAAGCTACATTTCCAAAGATACAAATATGACAGGTTCCCTTGCTCTTACCGCTCTGCTGGATACAACAATCGCTGTATTAGCCGGTTTAATCTGTGTACCTGCTCTTTTCTCTTTCGGAATCGAGCCCACCACAGGACCATCCCTTATTTTTGTAACCCTGCCTCAGTTATTCAATGCCATGGGCTCTTTTGGCAGAATTTTTGGATGCCTGTTCATGCTCTGTGTCTATTTTGCAGGATTCACTTCCGTTCTGGGCGGTGCCGAATCTCTGGTAGCCATATTAGGGGACAACACAAAACGAAAAAGATCACAAAATTGTACCATCGTTGTCATTGCACTGTTTATCCTAAGTATATTTTTTACCCGTTCCTTCGGAACTGGTTTTCTATCAAAAATCCGTATCTTAGGTATGGGACTGTTCGATTTTGGTGATTTTATTGCTTCTGGCATCTGTCTTACCCTTGGAGCTATCTTAATGCTTGCATATGTTCTCTTCCGATGGGGTTTTGATAAATTTAAAGAAGAAATCAATGCAGGTGCAACCGGAAAAATCCGAATATATGATTGGATGAAACCTTACTTTTGCATCGTCCTTCCTATTATTCTTATCGCTGTGTGTTACTGCATTGTAAGAATGTACATTTAACCTTTTTGTTTCCGTCTCCACACCGTAGCCAGACAAAGTGCCAGAAACAGACTCAATCCCCCAATTGTCAGAATGAGGCCGGATTGAAAACCTGGTGATACATAGTCAAGTTCTAAGGTGTGGAGGCCTTCTTCTGTCTCTACTGCCAAGAGTCCATCTGCCACAGCAGTAATTCCTGTCTCTACACCGTCTACCTTTACAGTCCATCCCTCATCATAAGGTATGGAGAAAAGGACCAGACCGTCTTCTTCCATAAGAACCGTTCCGTCAATGGAAGAACTTGTATAGGAACTAACCCGGACTCCGGTACTGCTCATAATTTCATATAAGGAATCGAACTGGGCCTGATCAAAATCTGCCGCTGAGAGCCTTACAACTCCCTGCTTCAAATCATCATCTGCAAGCTGCAGATATACTTTCACCACATCGCCCGGCTCAATCAGCCCTATATGGTAAATCTCAGAATTAATCTTTTTGCTGACCCGAATCTCATCATTTACCTTTACAATTGCATTTGTCACCTGACTGCCATCGTAATGAATATATAAATCTTCCCCTCCCACTGTTGGAAGCGTAAAAACTAAATTATCCGCCTGGCTGCTTGTATTGGTAAAGGTATACTCTCCATCATTGGTTCTTTCAATCTCACAGTCTACGGTTTCCGGGTCACTGATTGGAATATCGTGAAAGATTTCATCCACTCCATAAGCCTGCCATACAAAATCGTTCTGTACCCGGAAAGGATAAGCGCTCTCATAATACCACTCTGATAAATCTCCCTCAACTCCATAACCAATATACGTATTATATGGATTTTCTAAAAGATCCATATTGTCATAGCTCTTTACCAGTTTAAAATTATTTAAATTCGTATCATCCTCCCGGCGGATATTATATTTTACATTCAACAAAAGATTCGTAAGAGGCGTTGCCCCTTTGTATAAATACTCATTTGCACCGGTATAAAATCCCAGATGGTTCATCATAGAAACGGCACTTCCGTTTGCGGTCGATCCAAACATAGTGACACATTTTAAATTATGCCAAATTTCTTCATCCAACATTTTCGTAGAAAGTAAGGAGGTCCTTTCTAAGTCATCCCCGATATCTTCCTTCACCTGATTCACCGCTTCTGTATCACTGAAAAACTTTGGCACTTCTATTTGTCCAATTTCACTATAACCGTAAAAAGCACATCCTGCCGTCTCAATCAGGGCAGCTGCAATCAGAAAAGCGACACATCGTTTCAACGGAAGCTTTCTTATCACTCCACAAAGAAGAATCAATCCGTAGAGAACAAACACTCCTGCGGAAACTCCGATTGTAACTAAGCCAATCTCTTTCTCACTCTGTAAAATCATCAAACCGCCAAGAATACCCGCTGCCACTAAAGCCGCCAGCACATTTTTCCAGCGCATTGCTTTTATTTTTTCTAAGACCTCAAATCCGGTAAGCATAATCAAAAATAAGTATAAAAATGCAAATCGGTTCGGAATACCGTACTGGTCATGAAAACCGTGCCAGATAAAATTAAGAATCTGTTCATTAAAGCTTACAATAAAAATTCCTAAAAACAGCACTCTTTTTATCTTGCTCTGCAGAGAAATCCGTCTTCCAAACACATACAGACACAAAAGGACAATGGAAAGGATTCCTATGTAAAGATTCGCATTTCCATCAAAATTATCATTTGTGATTGGTTTTGTCACCGCTAAGTGAGTCGATAGAATATCCCAGATATTTGTATACCAGCTGTGTTCCGGCAGTTCCATCATATCTGCCGAGGCCGTATTCATGATCCCAAGGTAGGCCGGAATCAATCCAATCGCTGCCATCGCTGCTCCAAGAATCGAGCCTGCCCCGAATAGAATCCCATTTTTAATAAAGGATACAATGCCTGTGTGATCATAAAACAAAAACCATAGCACCAGAAAGATACATATCATAAACGCAATATAAAAATTACCAATCATCGCTAACGCAAGGGTCCAGCAATACATCCGGCAATCCTGTTTTTTCATTAACCGGTCAAAGCCCATCAGCACCAGCGGCAACATTAAAATCGAATCCAGCCACATCACGTTCCAGCTATATCCAATCATATAATTAGATAATGCAAATGCTGTAGAAAAAATAAGCACCTTCCAGTTATGTTTCTGTGATCTTGAAATCAAAAAGGACGCCGTTGTAAGCCCGGTCAAACTGATTTTTAATACAATCAAAAAGCTGACCGCCATATTCAGTGCTGTCTTTGGAAAAAATACAATCAATAAATTAAGGGGACTGGATAAATAGTAGGACCAAAGTGCCAGAAAATTATATCCCAGTCCGCCATTCCAGGAATAGAATAAAGAATCCATATTCCGCAGTTTATCATAATATTCTGAAAAGAAAGGCATATACTGATGCAGTCCGTCGATAATCACCAATGATTTATCCCCAAAAGGCTGCACCCCATATGCAATACACACACCAATCAAAATGATCAGCGGAATCAAAAAGCTCCCTATGTAAATTCGGTTGTCCCTTGCCCATGCTGTTACTTTATTTTTCTTTGTCATCATGATACCCCATCTATATCCGGTCTAAAATGCCGGTACTCTTTTTAATACTTCTCTGCTTCCAATTCCAATCAAAAGTCCGGTGACAATTCCTGCTGCCATCAAAATCGGAAAATAAAATATGATTTTCCCGTTTTCCATCAATAAAATCGCCGCACCGATTTGTCCTAAGTTGTGGGAAATGCCGCCCGCTACGCTGACTCCCACGATACTGAAGCTTCCCATTTTTTTAAGCCCCAGCATAACAAGCAGACTAAAAATTCCGCCTGCTAAACTATATAAAATAGAAAATACATTTCCAAACAAAAATCCTGCCAATATAATACGAAGCACTGACACAAGAAAGGCATCCTTAACTCCCATACGGTAAAGTACAACCACCGTTATCAGATTGGCAAGACCAAGCTTAATGCCCGGTGCGCCAAAATAAAAAGGGACTAAAGATTCCACATAGCTTGCAATCAAGGCCAGCGTCACAAACATACCCAAAAATGCTGTTTTCTTCTTCATCCTTTTCCTTCCTGTTTTTTTCTATCCTGATTCCATTTTAAAAGTGTAATCAGCATGTTCCACCTTTTTTCCAGCATGAAGAAAATGGAACCATGCTTCATCTCTGTCACGTTTCTGCTGTGTCTTCGGTACAAAATCAGTGGTTCTTCAATCATCTCCACCCGTCCAATTTGTTCTGCCGTTGCACCAATCCAATAATCGTGCATGTAAATCGTATCCGGTATGGGAAAAATCCTGTCTACCAATTCTTTTCTCAGCGCCATACAGCATCCCACATAAGAATTTCTCCACAAATTTTTTAAAAATCCGGTCTCTGAATGCCGCAGTTTAAAAAAGGACGGTTCTAATTCCTGTAAATTCTCATCTACAATCTTCGCATCATGTAAAACCGCCATCACTTCTTTATCATAAAATGCCTGTTTTACCCGTTCAACCTTACCCGGTAGCCATATATCATCCTGATCACTCAAAAAAATAAGCTCCCCGCTGCACATACGGATTGCATGTTCAAAATTTTTTACCACACCTTTTGCCGGCCCATTGGTAAGGAATACCCTTCCATCTTTTTCTTCCCACTGCTTTAAAAGATCCATAGAGCCATCAAACGCCCGGTCCACCGACACAATGACCTCATCCCCGTCTCCTAATTGCTCCAAAATAGACGTAAGCTGTGGTTCTATAAATTCTGCCCCGTCATAATAGGCAAGTGCTACTGATATCTTCATGTTTCTTCTCCTGTCAGTACAGCACAATATCTTCTTCCTGCTGTTTTTTTGCCTTTAAATAAGCCTCTCTTTCTTCCTCGGACATCGCTTCTAGCCTCTCTTTTTCATCGGTACTTCTACTCAGTCCTTTTTGAAAAAATATCTTATCTACCTGACTGTCCAGCCTTCCAATTACAGATGATGCCATCTTCTTATCCTCCCTTTTCCTTCTACCCGTAAAACTCTTTTCCTTTACTAAGACTTACTGAAAAATTCACTGAAAATATTCCCGGTCAGAGCCCCTTTCTGCTTCCTGTTCCATTCGTTTAAAGGACTGGATAATCCGGTTATACTGTGCCTCGTCAATTAAACCAATACGATAAAGCCCTTCGCTTCGAACCGCAGCATTTCCAAGATTATTCGGGTGTTCTCTGCCTTTTGCAATCATTTTATTGACCCATTCATCGCCCAGATTTACCATAAGAAAAACCTCCTTTTGCCTTAGTATCCTAAAGAAATATTTTTCTTATACTGGTAATTCTTTCTGCTGTTTATTAATGGTAAGATCTTAACTCCTTCACCATTCTGACTGCACTCATATGACTCCAGTCCATGTATTCTGAATGAAAGGATTCCTTCAAAAGCTGATTATATTCTTCTTCCTTCATCCCCGGAACCCGGTAAAAAAACTCTGTTCCAAATTCGTGAATAATCATCGTGGATGAGCTTCTGTGATACCGGATGCTGCTGGTCTGAATAAGCATCATGCTCTGATCATCACTGTCCTTAATTAGAATTCTCATCGACGCCTCCTGTTTCTTTCCCCTCGATTGGTTTTTTCATCAGCTGGTCAAGTTCTAAGAGCTGGTCTGCAAACTGAGCCTTTAAACTGGCCAGCTGGCTTCCAATATCCTGTTTTTCTTCCTCATTAAATTCATGATAACCGGAAAATACACTGACCGCAGGTGCTGGTTCTGCTTTCTTCTGACCGGCTGATTCTTCCTGATTATCTGACGTTTCTTTGTCATCTTCAAAATCCAGTGCACCTCCGGCAACAAAACGCTGCATTGCCTCCTCAGGAATTTGATTTGTCTCAAAATAGTCTTCCAGCCTTTTTTTCTTCTTTGAAGCATCTGGGTTCCCGTTCGTATTCTCTTTACCAATAAAAACCTCTTTTTTTAAATAGGACGGACAATATTTTTTATAAAAGCCCAATAAAAAATCAGTCCCCTCCTCTGACTTAAAATCCACCGGCTCAGACAAATTCTCATCCCAGTACAGATAATATTTGAAAAAATAAGGGTACTTTCTCTTCTCCACGGTCATCTTTTTTACCGAATCATAAAAATCCACAAAAAGTGTCCGGAAAATTGATTCCCCTTCCTGGTATTCTTCTGCCTCTTTTATTTTCTTTGGACTGCATTCATTGAATAAATTCTGTTCTAATTTTAATATAAACATCGTTCTTCTCCCATCGTTTGCAATCTTACAGGTTCAGTATAGCTGATTTTTACCAGAAAAACAATGGATAAGTCCCTATTGACAGTTTTTTTCTTTTGCAAATTATGCTATACTAAAAAAACAAGGTAATTTACACAGAAAGCAGGAATCTCCATGACAACAGACGAAAAATACATGAAAGAAGCCATCAAACAGGCGAAAAAAGCTGCCGCCGCCGGGGATGTTCCCATTGGCTGCGTGATTGTTTTTGAAGACCGGATTATTGCCCGCGGCTATAATAAGCGCAATGCCAATAAGACCACCCTTGCCCATGCCGAACTGTTAGCCATTGCAAAAGCGAGCAAAAAGTTAGGCGACTGGCGGTTAGAGGGCTGTACGATGTATGTCACATTAGAACCCTGCCAGATGTGTGCCGGAGCAATCATTCAGGCCCGGATTCCCAAAGTCGTAATTGGGACGATGAATCCAAAAGCCGGTTGTGCCGGATCCATATTAAATCTTCTCAGGGTAGAACAATTTAATCATCAGGCAGAGGTTGTCTATGATGTATTGAAGGAAGAATGTTCTGCCATGCTGTCTGATTTTTTTAAACAGCTTCGGGAAAAGAAAAAACGAGAAAGGGTGTTACAACAATGAAGGTATTACTTGTGAATGGAAGTCCCCACGCCGACGGATGTACCCACCGGGCATTATGTGAGGTAGAAAAGACTCTGATTGAGGCAGGAATTGAAACTGAAATTTTTCATATCGGTGCTGATCCGGTAAAAGGCTGCCGCGGCTGCGGTGTCTGTCGAAAGAATAAGCTGGGACGCTGTATTTTTGGCGATGATTCTGTCAATGTTGCTTTAAAGAAGATGGAGGAAGCAGATGGCCTGATTGTTGGTTCTCCTGTCCACTACGGTGCCGCCTGTGGAAACATTACTTCTTTTTTAGACCGGCTGTTTTATGCAAGCGGAGGTTTCCCTTACAAACCGGGTGCTGCTATCGTAAGCTGTCGGAGAGCCGGCACAACCGCTTCTTTAGATCAGCTCAACAAATATTTTACTATCTCTAACATGCCGATTGTTCCTTCTGCATACTGGAACATGGTACATGGCAACTCACCAGCTGAAGTGGAACAGGATTTAGAAGGTATGATGGTAATGCGCACCCTCGGCCGTAACATGGCATGGCTGCTGCAATCCATAGAAGCTGGACGTTTAAACGGCATTATCCCACCGAAACCGGAGGGCAAGATTCGCACGAACTTTATCCGATAATCCATTTCGTTCTAAACAATGACTACTTTTTTATAACGGGGCTGTGAAAACAGCCCTTTTTCAACAGCTTTTTCCTTGTCTATTCACTTCACAGCAATAAAGTATCATAATTTTTTATTATCTTCTCAAAAAATCCCATTATCCGCCATTTTGAAAAATTTTTTATACTATCCTGCATTTTCTTTGCAACTTTTTTGCAGTTTATAGGGAATTTATTTTTCTGTCTTTAATTTTCCCTTGTATTTTTTTGCTTTTCTTCACTGAAAAAAATAAATTTTTCTTGTGTTTTCTACTTATTTTATGAAATTATGAATAAAAAAACTTGCGATTATTCACATATTCGTATAAAATACTGTATACGACCATTGTTCAGTTTATCTCAACAAGGGATAAAGGAGAAAATTTGTGAACAAAAGAAAGGAAATGTGTTATGAAAGGACTTATTTATCTGGCACCACTATTGGGTGCCGTAGCTTTGCTGTTTGCCGTGTATCTTACAAGCAAAGTGACAAAACAAGATGAAGGAACTGACCGTATGAAAGAAATCGCGGCCTTCATCCACGAAGGTGCTCAGGCCTTTTTGATGGCTGAGTACAAAATACTGGTAGTTTTCGTACTGGTACTATTTGTTTTAATCCGAGTTGGAATTGGAAGCTGGGTCACTGCCGGATGCTTCTTAATCGGTGCAGCATTTTCCACAGTCGCAGGATACTGTGGTATGAACGTGGCTACAAAAGCCAACGTAAGAACAGCCGCTGCTGCAAAAGATTCCGGTATGAACCGTGCCCTGTCTGTAGCATTCTCCGGTGGAGCTGTTATGGGTATGTGCGTTGTAGGTCTTGGCCTGTTAGGTGCCAGCCTGGTTTATATCTTTACAGGTAACCCGGATGTTTTATCCGGATTCTCTTTAGGTGCTTCCTCTATTGCACTGTTTGCCCGTGTAGGCGGCGGTATTTATACAAAAGCTGCTGACGTAGGTGCCGACCTTGTAGGTAAAGTAGAAGCCGGTATCCCGGAGGATGATCCTCGTAACCCTGCTACTATCGCTGACAACGTAGGTGATAATGTAGGTGACGTTGCCGGAATGGGTGCTGACCTGTTCGAATCTTATGTTGGTTCCATTGTATCTGCAATTACTTTGGGCGTTGCTGTTTACAGTGAAACAGGGGCTTTATATCCTCTTTTAATCTCTGCTCTTGGTATTTTAGCTTCTATCCTTGGCTCCTTCTTTGTAAAGGGCGATGAAAAATCCAGCCCTCACAAAGCTTTAAAGCTCGGAAGCTACAGTGCAAGTCTTATTGTAGTGATTGGATCATTAATTTTAAGTAAATATTGCTTCGGCAATTTTAATGCAGCAATCTCCATTATCTTTGGTCTGGTCGTTGGTCTGTTAATCGGTATCGTAACTGAGATTTATACTTCAGGCGATTATCGTTTTGTTAAGAAAATTGCACAGCAGTCAGAAACAGGTTCTGCTACAACTGTAATCAGCGGTATCGCTGTCGGCATGCAGTCCACTGCCATTCCTATTCTTCTGATTGCAGTCGGAATTATTGGTGCTTACTCATTTTGTGGTCTTTACGGCATTGCCCTCGCCGCTGTCGGCATGCTCTCCACAACCGGAATTACAGTAGCCGTTGATGCTTACGGCCCAATTGCGGATAATGCAGGTGGTATCGCCGAGATGAGCGGTCTTCCTTCTAACGTAAGAAAAATCACAGACAAATTAGACGCTGTTGGAAACACCACAGCTGCAATGGGAAAAGGATTTGCCATTGGCTCTGCTGCTCTTACTGCACTTGCTCTGTTCGTATCTTACGCACAGGCAGTAAACCTTGACAGCATTGATATTTTAAATTATAAAGTAATTGTAGGATTATTTATCGGCGGTATGCTTCCATTCTTCTTCTCAGCCCTTACCATGGATTCCGTATCCAAGGCTGCATACAAGATGATTGAAGAAGTAAGAAGACAGTTCCGTACCATCCCTGGTATCTTAGAAGGAACAGGAAAACCAGATTATACTTCCTGTGTTGCAATCTCCACACAGGCTGCTTTAAAGGAAATGATGCTTCCGGGTATTTTAGCTGTGGCAGCACCTCTTATCATTGGAATCCTTCTTGGACCAGCCGCTTTGGGCGGACTTTTGGCAGGTGCCCTTGTTACCGGTGTATTAGTTGCCATCTTTATGTCCAATGCCGGCGGTGCATGGGATAATGCAAAGAAATACATAGAAGACGGAAACCATGGCGGTAAGGGAAGTGAAGCCCACCGTGCAGCTGTAGTCGGTGATACGGTAGGCGATCCATTCAAAGATACCTCCGGTCCTTCTATTAATATTTTAATTAAATTAATGACAATTGTATCCCTTGTATTTGCTCCGTTATTTTTGAGCATAGGAGGTCTGTTCTAAAGGAGGCAAGACAAAATGAATGAAGTATTTGAAAAAGAATTTGATGTGATTTTAGACAAAGCCCTTTCCCTCAAGAAACCGGCACGAGCTGTCATCGCCGGTGCAGAGGTGGAGAATCTGCTTCAGGGTGCATTTGAAGCAGAAAAGAAAGGCTTTATTATCCCTGTTTTAGTTGGAAATGAAGAGCGTATCCGTGCCATGCTTGACCAATTCGGCTTAACGGACCGCCAGTATGAGATCTGTGCAGTGGATGACGATGAGAATGTGGTACAGTATGCAATCGATGTCATCCAGAGTGGTTCCGCCGACATTTTAATGCGTGGAAATACTCCGACCAGAGACTTTTTAATGCCGATTCTTCACAAAGGCAATAAGCTTTTGGAAAAAGAGGTGGCTACTATGATCAGTCTTATGAAATTTCCAAACTATGATAAGCTGCTGGCTCTTTCCGATGTCGCTGTATTAGTACAGCCTTCCGTAGAAAAGAGAAAGCTTGTTATTAAAAATATGGTAGACTTTTTAAATCTTCTCGGAGTAGAGCAGCCAAATATTGCTGTCCTCTCTCTCGTAGAGAAACCAAGCTTCCATATGCGTGACACAGTAGAAGCCCAATCCCTCGTAAGAGACCACAATAACGAACCAATTGCAAATTGTAATCTGGTTGGCCCTATTACATGGGATTTGATCGTAAGCAAGGAAGCTGCACGGCTGAAAAACTTTGACTGTCCATATTGTGGTGAATTTGATGGAATCTGTGTTCCCGATGTTATGGCAGGCAATATCCTGATGAAAGCACTTCAGATGAGTGCCCAGGTCAACAGCTGCGGAATCATCATGGGAACCAAAATCCCAATTGCAATCAACTCCAGAAGTAATTCTGTAGAACAGGCATTCTTATCTCTTGCAACTTGCGCTGCTATGTTGAAGGCAAAGGGAAGAGATTAAAAAATCACTCGCAAAAAGCAAAAAACACATAGATAAGCCCGGACTTCCAAACACCTTGGAATTCCGGGCTTTTTCTTAAACTTTATGATCTAAAATAAGTCGTAATTACCTTGCGGCTCTTTCCATTCTTTGTAATCCGGTCCACACCGATATTCTTCCGGTAATTTCCTCTATAATAGTTGATAATCAACCACTTCTTTCCTGCGATCACATTGCGGAAGAGTGTTCTTTTACACACTGTACTTTTTGCGCCTGTTGATATTTTATAACGGTATAATGTAGTATTGGAAGCACTGTATGTTCCATGATAATACAGTTCTCCATTATAAGCCGCCATCAGGGTACCTGTTGCCAGATAGGTTCTGCTTCCCGTCGTCAAATCATAACTATATACATAGCTGGTGCTGGATGGAGTATAGCTGACATACATCTTATTCCCTGCAAAGTAAGCAGTGTCGGAAGTGTAATCGCTCATTATTTTCTTTCCATTCTTTCCGTTCAAATCCATCTGGTAGACACCTGGATCAGATCCTGTCACAGAATAATAAATCTTCTTATTATAAATCTTGATCCACTGGCAATAAGCAGATGACGCAAGTTTTTTCTTGCTGGATCCATCCAGTTTCATACGATAAATACCAAGACTTTTCATATCATCATAAGTTGTTGCATTCCTGTCAAAGGATCTTCTGTTAAAATAAATATAATTCCCATAAATATAAGGGCAGGAACCCTTTCCAAGATTCTGAAGACTCTTTCCGTTTGTCTTAATCCTGTAGACATAAACCCAGCTCTGATCCGTTCCTTTTACAGAATAATAATCGTCCACTGTTATGTAAATCCAGCTTCCTTTTACTGCAAATATTTCCACTGTATTCGACTGGGAAATCTTCTTGACCTTTGACACCTTTCCTGAACTGCTGTTCATTTTGTAAATCGTTCCGTCTTCGGCAAAGTAGGTATAAGACCCCTTTGTCACTGTCTCAGAAGCTTCTGCCTTTATCGCTTTGCCAAAGAAAATGCCAAAGCAGCACAGCATAAGAAACAGTCCTAATGCTTTTGTTTGTTTTTTCATCGCTCCTCCTTACTGACAGGATTTCTCTTATGAAATTGTTCTGTCTTTTCGAGATCTGTTGTTTCAAGGTTTCCATAGATTTGTAGCTACAGTATAGCACATTTTGAAAATTTATTCTACCAATGATGTGATCCAAAATCCAAGCCCGCCGGTTTTTAATTTCCCCTGTTCCATCGGAATGTACTCATAAAAACCAAAGATTCCGGCCAAATATTTTTCTCTGTTATTATATATCCCAGGAACACCAAGCACCCATATCTCTTCCTTCGGTTTCCATTTTACCTTTCCAAGCATCAAATAATGATGAATCTCAAAGCCCTGCCGTAAAAATCCGTTTTCCACCAAATG
>JAUNBT010000024.1 GCA_030526985.1 Lachnospiraceae bacterium
ATAACAAAAGACACCGTGAATGAAACGATTGTATCCCCATTAAAAGGAAAAGTAATTCCACTTACACAAGTAAACGATGCGGTATTTTCCCAGGGCGTGTTGGGAGAAGGTGCTGCTGTGATTCCAGAGGAGGGATGTATCTATGCTCCTTTTGATGGAAAGATTGCTTCCGTATTTGATACAAAACATGCAGTCTGCCTTGTAAGTGAGAAAGGAACAGAACTGTTGATTCATGTGGGTATCGATACAGTGAATCTGGAGGGAAAACCGTTTATTCAGTTGAAACAGGCAGGAGAATCCATAAAAACGGGAGATAAAATCTTAGAATTTGATATCGATGCAATCAAAGATGCGGGATATGATACAGTGACTCCTGTGATTGTGTCTAATGTGGAAGAATCTAATATTAAAATGACCTCCTCTGAAAATGTAAATGCAGGAGATTTATTAATCAATGTAACAAATTAGAAGAAAGAAGTGGAAAATATGAATTACAAAAATAGAAAAGACTTCCCAGAGAATTTCCTCTGGGGAGCGTCCACTTCCGCTTATCAGGTGGAAGGGGCAGTATTAGAAGATGGCAAAAGCCCGTCCATTATTGATATGTATGAACATCCCGATGATGTGGCAGATTTTCAAATTGCAAGTGACCATTACCATAGATATAAGGAAGACATCGCTTTGTTTGCACAAATGGGATTAAAGGCATACCGGTTTTCTATTGCCTGGACCAGAATCCTGCCGGAAGGAACAGGAAAGGTCAATGAAGCTGGGGTGGCATTTTACAAAAATGTAATCCGGGAGTGCAGAAAATATCAGATTGAGCCAATTGTGACAATGTATCATTTTGACCTTCCCTATTGTCTGGAAAAAGAAGGAGGATGGAATCGTAGAGAGACCATAGATGCCTTTGTCGAATATGGAAAAAACCTGTTTGAACTGTACGGAAAAGATGTTGTATATTGGCTTACTATCAATGAACAAAATACGATGATTCTTCATCCGGGAGCAATTGGTCTTCCGAAAGGAGGAAAGGTACCGGGAAAGAAAGAGTTATATCAGCAAAATCATCATATGATGCTTGCCCAAGCAAAAGTGATGAAACTATTTCATGAGATGGTTCCGGGAGGAAAAATTGGCCCGGCCTTAAATTTGACTGCCATGTATCCGGCTACCTGCGCTCCGGAAGATGCAATTGCAGCACACAACTGGGAGGTGCTTCGTTGCTGGAATTTTGCCGATGTTCCTGTATATGGGTGGTACCATCCGCTGGCTGTATCTTATCTGGAAGACAGAGGAATTATGCCGG
The DNA here is from genome assembly GCA_030526985.1 of Lachnospiraceae bacterium. Taxonomy (GTDB): domain Bacteria; phylum Bacillota; class Clostridia; order Lachnospirales; family Lachnospiraceae; genus SIG292. The sequence goes on from JAUNBT010000024.1 coordinate 1,310, forward strand.
AAGTTCTTTCAGAAGATTATGAAACCTTAAAAGATGCCAGACCGGATTTTATTGCCATGAATTATTATTCGACTGCAACAATTGGGGCAAGCAAAGGGGATGGACAGGATGTGGCTGCGAGAGCAGGTGATCAGCAGATCATGCTCGGAGAGAATGGAGTATATCGTCCGGCCGAGAATCCTAATGTGGAAAAAAGTCAGTATGGCTGGGTCATCGATCCGGTCGGATTTCGATATACCCTGCGTAAGGTGTATGAAAGATACCATTTGCCAATTCTTGTGACAGAAAATGGAATTGGAGCCTCTGACCAGTTGGAAGATGGAAAAGTACACGATGAATACAGAATTGATTTCTTGAAAAAACATCTTTACCAGATGCGTCTAGCCATTACAGATGGAGTTGAGATGATTGGATATTGTCCCTGGGCAGCGCTGGATTTGGTGAGCACTCATCAGGGATATCAAAAACGGTACGGGTTCATTTATGTTGACCGGGATGAATTTGATTTAAAAGACATGAAACGGATTTTAAAGGACAGTTTCTTCTGGTATCAAAAAACTATTGCGGAAAATGGGAAAAACATATAGAATAACCTATAGCAGAAGAAAATCGGAGGGCAAGGGAAACGATATGATTGTGAAAAAGATTCTGAATAATAATTTAATACTTGCCTCCGATCAAGATGGCAGTGAGCAGATTGTTATGGGAAAGGGTCTCCGCTTTATGAATCAGGTGGGGGAAGAATTAAAAGAAACCAACATTGAAAAGATTTATGTGCTAAAAGATGAGAATAATACGAGAAATTATATGCGCCTGGTTGAGGAGGCACCGCCGGAATATGTGGAATCTGTACAGGAGGCAGTGCGTCTGGCGAATGAGTGGTCGAAGAGCGAATTGAATGAACAGCTCTTTGTCACTTTGTTTGACCATTTAATTTATGCACTGGAGAGACAGGAAAAAGGAATTGTCCTGCAAAACAGAATGCTTTGGGAGATTAAACAGTTTTACCCGAAAGAGTATGAGGTGGGGCTTCGAGTTCTAAAGTTTTTGAACGATGAACTTTCCTGTAATCTCCCGGAACAGGAGGCAGGCAATATTGCATTTCATCTTGTGAATGCAGCGACAGACCATCCGAATATGGAAGATACGATTGTTGGAATCCGGATGCAGAAAGATATTTTTAATATTATTCAGGTTGCCTTTCAAAAAAAGATCGATACGGAATCGATGAATTACACCCGCTTTGTCATTCATATACAGTTTTTTCTGCAGAGATTATTTGACGACAAATTGCTGAGCGATAATGGAATCTTTTTATATGAACAGGTGGAGCAAAAGCTTCCAAAAGAATTAAAATGTGCAAGACAGATAAAGCAGTATATAAAAAAGAATCTGAAAAAAGAGATTACCCAGGAAGAACTTGTGTATCTTGCAGTTCATATATCCAGAATTATCAGCCGTGCAGATTAACCAGACAGAGGCAGTAAAGGAGTAATAGAAGATGAATCTTACAGATATCAGATTTCCCCATCTGGGGATTTTGCTTAAGACCGTCGGAAGTGGCATTTCCATCGGTGGATTTGAGATAAAATATTATGGGATAATCATAGCCAGCGGTTTTTTGCTGGGACTTTTGGCAGCGATGCGGGAGGCGAAGCGGACAGGGCAGAATCCGGATCTTTATATGGATTATCTGATATGTATGATTCTACCGGCGATTGCCGGGGCGCGACTTTACTATGTTATCTTTTCCTGGGATTATTATAAGAATAACTTAATCAGTATTTTTATGACCCGTCAGGGAGGACTTGCCATCTTTGGCGGGGTCATTGCAGGAGTGATTGTACTGATTCTTTTTTCCCGATGGAAAAAACAGCCGTTCTTTCAAATGACGGACACCATCGTGATGAGTCTTTTGATTGGACAGATTATGGGACGGTGGGGCAATTTCTTTAACCGGGAGGCTTTTGGTGGATTTACAGACAATCTGTTTGCCATGCAGATTCCGGTCGGATATTTTGAACAGATGGGAAGACTTTCTGAGATAGAAGCGACTGGACTTTTGAACAAGGCAGTGGATGTTACCTTGAATGGAACGACGATTTCCTGTATTCAGGTTCATCCGACTTTCTTATATGAATCTTTGTGGAATCTGGCACTGCTTTTGTTGATTTTTCTTTATCGGAAGCATAAGAAGTTCGATGGAGAATTATTTGCGATTTATCTGATGGGATACGGTGTGGGAAGATTCTGGATTGAGGGACTCAGAGTGGATCAGCTTACAATTGGAAGTACCGGGTTGGCGGTTTCCCAGATACTTGCGGCTGCCTTGGCAGTGGGAGCAGTTCTTACTATTATAATAGTGAGGACAAGATTGGGAAAGAATAAATAAATATATAAAAGGAAAGACAGAACTATGTGTAGAAAAAACAGATAGCACTGTCTTTTTTTATTGGAAAGGAAGTGTTTTTAAAACATATGTTTTCTTTTTGTTGCATTATGTTAACAATGTGAAGAAACAATTAAAAAATGTGCAAAAAACCTTCCGTTTTTTTGGTTCAAGCCCTTGCATTGTCCACAAGAATCAGTTAAAATAAACACAGAGTGGTTCAAAGTGGCACAAAGTGGCACAAAAGGGAATGGAAATGGAACAAGAAACCTAAGACGAAGGGAAGGTGAGACGATATGTTACAGGGCGAATACGACCATACGTTAGACGCCAAGGGCAGAATCGTAGTACCTTCCAAAGTAAGAGAAGAATTGGGGGATCATTTTGTGATCTCGAAAGGTTTTGAGCACTGCCTGTACATTTTTCCAAAAGAGAGCTGGGATAAGTTCGTGGGGAAGATGGAGGCACTTCCGGGTTCTTCCGCTAAAGTGAGAAAAGTGCAGAGGCACTTTATCGGCGGTTCGAAGGAATGTGAGCCGGACAAGCAGGGCAGATTTTCGATTCCTGCTAATTTAAGGGAATACGCAAGTATTACAAAAGATGTTGTTCTGGTTGGTTTAGCAGACCGGTTAGAGGTTTGGGATCAGAGCATGTGGAAAGAATATTGTGATGAAGATGAGTCTATTGAAGAAGTTGCCGAGGAATTACTTTTCTAAGGAATGCAGAAGAATTCAGTAGACAGGAGGTGTCTGTTGTCTATGGAATTTAAGCATATTTCAGTTTTATACGAGGAAACCATCGAGGGTCTTCATATACGTCCGGATGGAATTTATGTAGATGGAACGATGGGCGGTGCAGGCCATGGAAGAGGAATCTGTGAGCGGCTTTCCAAAAAAGGAAGATACATCGGAATTGATCAGGACGAAGCAGCGATTGCTGTGGGTGAGGAACGACTTGCTCCTTATGCTGATCAGGTCACAATTATTAGAAGTAATTATGCGGATATGGTATCCGTTGTCCATGCCCTTGGAATTGAGAAGGTGGATGGAATTCTGCTTGATTTAGGAGTTTCGTCCTATCAGTTAGATACAGCAGAGAGAGGATTTACTTACAGAGAAGACGCCCCATTAGATATGCGGATGGACCAGCGTCAGAAGTTGACAGCAAGAGACATCGTGAATGATTACAGCGAGATGGAATTATTTCATATTATAAAAGAGTACGGTGAGGATCGTTTTGCAAAGAATATCGCCAAGCATATTGTCATGGAGAGGACGAAGAGCCCGATTGAAACGACCGGGCAGCTCTCAGAGATTATAAAGCATGCGATTCCTGCAAAAATCAGGGCAACCGGAGGGCATCCGTCTAAGCGGACCTTTCAGGCGATAAGAATTGAACTGAATCAGGAACTTACTGTATTAGAAGACAATATCAACGATATGATTGATTTGTTGAATCCGGGAGGAAGGCTTTGTATTATTACATTTCATTCTTTAGAGGACAGAATCGTTAAGAATTTGTTTCGAAAGAATGAGAACCCCTGTATATGTCCGCCGGGGTTTCCGGTCTGTACCTGTGGAAGGGTATCGAAGGGGAAGGTAATTACAAGGAAACCGATTCTGCCAGGAGAGGAAGAATTAGAACAGAATTTAAGATCAAAGAGTGCGAAGCTTCGCATTTTTGAAAAAAATTAGTTTCGGGGGTAAGTGACCAATGGCCAGCAGATATGAAAGGTATCAGTATATTTACGGCAATACAGTCCGGGAAGTCGAGGAACCGGTCTTAGAGCCAAAGAGAAAAGAACAGCCGGAAGAGAGACGGCAGCCAAAGAAAAAGAGGGTTGTAAAAAGTAACCCAAGGGTAAGAGAATTTAATGCAGCATTTACGATGACTTTGACAGTAGCAGTGGCAGCATTGGTAATTATATGTGCAGCCTATCTTCAGGGACAACATCAGTTAAGTGAACAAATTCAGAGCATTTCATCCAAACGGACAGAACTTACAACTCTTATTAGCGAGAATAATTCAAAAAGAGCAAATCTTGAAAAGTCCGTAGATTATGATTCAATCAAGGAATATGCCCAGGAAACATTAGGTATGAGTGTACCTGGTGAAGAGAGTACCATTTATTACGAAGGTGCTTCTTCAGACTATGTTCGACAATATGAAGATATCCCTGCCACAGATTAATACAGGTGATTAAATTGAAGAAAAAAATTGACGGAAGAACTCCCAAAAAGATGAGAGCGAAACTGAAGCTTATTTTGGTTTTAATATTCTTTCTGTTTGGAATATGCATAGTAAGACTAATCTATTGGAATGTGAGCAAAGGACATGAGTTCGAAAAGAATGTTTTAGTCCAGCAGAGACATTCCAGCACAGAACTTCCCTATGAACGGGGGAAGATTTATGACACGAATGGAAAGATTTTGGCCACCAATGAGCGATTATATACATTGGTATTGGAACCGGCCAATATCCTTTTAAAAAATAGTGATGGTACGTATCGCGAGAATAAGAGTGCGACAATCAATGCATTAGCGACTTATATGGGGATTGATTCCAAACAGCTGACGAAAGATCTCCGTGCGAACGAGGAGAAGAATCCTTATTATCTGGAATATAAAAAGAATTTGACCTATGATGATATCTCTGCCATGAAACAGTTTATGGACAAGGCATCTGATAAAAAATCGGAAGCGGAATCCACAGAAGAAAAGGATTTGATCAAACAGGCTGAGCTTGTGACAGGAGTCTATTTTGTAGAAGAATTTAAGAGAGTGTATCCTAACAATTCGTTAGCCAGTCATCTGCTTGGATTTACTTCTGCAGGAAATGAAGGTCAGTGGGGCTTAGAGAGTTATTACAACGAAGAATTAAATGGGGTAAACGGAAGAACGTATGCCTATCTGGATGAAGATCTTGCCATGGAGACGACAACGAAAGAACCAGTAGATGGCAATTCGATTGTCACGACGCTCAATTTAGATATCCAAAAGGCAATTGAGGCGAGAAGAGAGGCATTTGATACAGAGACAGGCAGCGAGATGACCTCGATTACTGTTATGGATCCAAACACAGGAGAAGTTCTCGGTATGACTTCTTCGAATGAATATGATTTGAACAATCCGACGGATGAGACACTCCTTTCTAATTTATATAGTGAGGAAGAAATCGCCACGTTCAAAGCGAATCAGGAGAAAGTGGAAGCCGGAGAAACCTTAGAGAGAAAAAATGCCGGAGAAATTCTTACGACCATTGATGCATTCAGTTCTATTTGGAAGAACAGTATTATCTCGGATACCTTTGAGCCGGGTTCGACATTTAAACCATTTACAGTGGCTTCAGTTCTTGAAGAAGATATTTATGATGGCACAGAAGGGTTTTCCTGTCCGGGATATCTGGTGGTGGGAAATACAAAGATTGCCTGTTCCCATACCCATGGAAGTATCGATTTTAAAGACACGATTGCACAGTCTTGTAACGTAGCATTGATGACAATGGGTCTTACCGAGGGAAAAGAAACATTTACCAAGTATCAGGAGATTTTCGGATTTGGACAAAAGACAGGAATCGACCTTCCTGGGGAAGCCAATACAACTAATCTGCTCTACGATGTGGATAAGATGGAAAATGTAGATTTGGCGACCAATTCCTTTGGTCAGAACTTCAATGTGACAGGAATTCAGATGATTTCCGCATTTTGTTCTCTGATTAACGGTGGAAATTATTATCAGCCTCATCTGGTAAAACAGATTGTAGGTGCAGATGGTAATATTGTAAAAAATATAAGTAAAACATTAATGAAAACAACCATTTCTAAGGAAACTTCCGATGAACTTCGCACGATGATGCAGGAGACTGTTTTAAGCGGTACCGGTACGAAAGCTGCAATTGAAGGATATACAGTTGGTGGAAAAACAGGTACAGCAGAGAAAATCACTGCAGTGGAAAAGAACGGGAAGACGACTTATGTGAGAAATAAAACAGATTATCTTGTTTCTTTTATTGGATTTACCCCGGTAGAGAATCCGGAACTTGTAATTTACGTTACGATTGATGAGCCTCATGTAGATTATCAGGCGAATGCAGGACTGGCAGTGGCACTTGAACGTCAGTGTATGGAAGATATTATTGGTATTTTAGATATTAAGAGTTCTGAGGAAACAACCTCAGAGGAAACAGATACAGATGAAACAGAGGAATCTGAATCAGAAGGCGGAGAAGACGCCGACATAACCGAAGAATAGGAAACAGACGGACCGGAATACTTTCCTGCCGCATAGACGGCAGACATTTTGCATAAAGTGTAAAAAAGTATTCCGGTATTCTATATGGGAAGATGTAAAACTTATCATAGAAAAAAATGTCTGTTTCTTTTTTTATTTTTACTGGCGTTATTACTGATTTTGGCGGGCAGACTGATTTATCTCATGTTATTTCAAAATGAACATTACAGCAAGCTTGCTTTAGACCTTCACCAAAGAGAAAGGCAGATTAAAGCGGCGAGAGGGATTATTTATGACCGCAATGGGGTCAAATTAGCTTCCAACAGTCAGGTGTGTACTATTTCAGTTATTCACAGTCAGATTACAGAGGCAGAAAAGGTAATCGATTTTTTGTCAGAGAAGCTGTCCCTCTCAAAAGAGGAAGTAAAAAAGAAGGTGGAGAAAGTCTCTTCCCGGGAAAAAATCAAAAGTAATGTAAAAAAGGAAATTGCAGATGAAATCCGGGAAGCCCATTTAGATGGGGTAAAGGTGGATGAAGACTATAAGCGTTATTATCCTTTTGGAACCTTAGCAAGTAAAGTGCTGGGATTTTGCGGTTCGGATAATCAGGGAATTGTCGGTCTTGAAGTGACCTATGAAGACATTTTATCCGGCGAACCGGGAAAAATCCTTACTTTGACAGATTACAAAGGAATCGAGATTGAAAATGCCGCTGAAGAGCGGGTAGAACCAATCGATGGGAAAAGTCTTTATCTTTCTATTGATGTAAATATTCAAAAATACGCAGAACAGGCCTCCCAAAAAGTGATGAAACAAAAAGAAGCCATCGGTGTATCTATGATTCTTTTAAATCCTCAAAATGGAGAAATCTATGCTATGGTAGATCTTCCGGAATATGATTTGAATGATCCTTTTACGTTGACGGAAGGCAGTACACTGACCGCAACCCAGGATCAGTTAAATCAGATGTGGAGAAATTCCTGCATCAATGACACTTACGAACCCGGTTCAACTTTTAAAATTGTGACAGCGGCAGCAGCTCTCTCTGAGGGAGTCGTTTCTCTGACAGATCAATTTTCCTGTCCAGGATTTCGGATTGTGGAGGACCGGCGAATTCGCTGCCATAAAGCAGGAGGACATGGTACGGAGTCATTTAAGGAGGGGGTAATGAACTCCTGCAATCCGGTCTTTATGGATGTGGGTGCCAGGCTAGGGGCCAGCAATACCTATCAATATTGGCGTAAGTTAGGACTTTTTGAGACGACAGGAGTGGATGTGCCGGGAGAAGCCGGTTCCATCATGCACAAATTGGAAAATATTAAAGCAGTGGAGCTTGCCACAATGTCATTTGGCCAGTCTTTCCAGATTACCCCACTGCAGCTTTTACGTGCAGCAAGTGCGGTTGTCAATGGAGGGAGACTGGTTACGCCTCATTTTGGAATAAAAGCGGTAGATGAGCTGACTGGGAAAGAGGAAGTCTTTTCTTATACAGAAAAAAATGGTGCCGTGTCAGAGGAAACTTCTAATATCATGAAAGAAGTGTTAGAGGCCGTTGTGTCCGAAGGAACCGGAAAAAATGCAGCAATAGAAGGATACCGGATTGGCGGAAAGACAGCTACTAGTCAGAAGCTGCCACGGAGTGAGCATAAATATATTTCCTCCTTTTTGGGATTTGCACCTGCCGATAATCCAATCATTATGGGAATCGTGTTAATTGATGAGCCGACAGGAATCTATTACGGCGGAACAATTGCTGCCCCGGTGATGAAAGAAGTATTTGAAAATGTGCTTCCTTATCTGGGGGTGAAGGAAGAATATGTAGAAAAAACAGAGGAAAATTAAGTCTGTGCCTTGATAAAAGAGGAGAAAAGCTTTATACTAATGAAGCATGAAAATGCCGGAAAATAATTTTCGGTATGAAATACAGGAAAAAATGAAGAGGTGTGAAGATGAATAACAGTATTTTAATTTCTACATTGATTGCATTTGTCATCACTGTAGCATTAAGTCCTACGATGATAAAATATTTGCAAAAACTGAAATTTGGTCAGTTTATCCGGGATGAAGGTCCGGAATCTCATTTGAAAAAATCCGGAACGCCGACGATGGGCGGTCTGATTTTTCTGTTCGGGATTCTTGTTTCTTCTCTGATTTATATGAGAAAGTATCCGGATATTCTGCCTATTTTATTCGTGACATTGGGATTTGGTCTGATTGGATTTTTAGACGATTATATCAAGGTTGTAATGAAACGTTCCTTAGGTCTTACTCCATTGCAAAAAATGCTTGGACAGATTGTTGTGACAGGTGTATTTGCCTGGTATATGGTATTTAACAGTGGAAATGGAACCCGTATGCTGCTTCCTTTTTCTGGCGGAAAAGAAGTGGATTTTGGAATTTTATATATTCCGCTTTTGTTTTTTATTGTATTGGGTACGGTGAATGGAGCGAACTTTACAGATGGACTGGACGGATTGGCATCGAGTGTTACTGTGCTGATTGCCACCTTCTTTACAGTGGCAGCAATTGGACTTGGTGTGACGGGAATTGTCCCAATCACCTGTGCGACGGTAGGGGCATTGCTGGGGTTTTTGGTGTTCAATGTATATCCGGCCAGAGTATTTATGGGAGATACCGGTTCGTTGGCACTTGGCGGTTTTGTTGTGTCTACGGCTTATGTTTTAAAAATGCCGCTGTTTTTGCCCATTGTGGCACTGATTTATATGATAGAGGTCCTGTCTGTTATTATTCAGGTTACTTACTATAAAAGAACAAAAAAACGTATCTTTAAGATGGCACCGATTCATCACCATTTTGAGCTGTCTGGCTGGCCGGAGACAAAGGTCGTTGCTATTTTCAGCATTGCGACAGCTGTATTATGTCTGATCGGACTGATCGCTATCTAAAGAATCGGGAGGAAAGTTGATATGGAACTGGAAGGAAAAAAGGTTTTGGTTGCAGGAAGCGGAATCAGTGGCATCGGAGCAGCCGAACTTTTACTGAAGCTGGGTGCAGACGTCATCGTCTACGACGGCAATGAAAAATTAACAAAAGAAGAGATAAGGGCAAAGCTTTCTGATGAAAGAGCAGAGATTGTCATTGGACCTATGACAAAAGAATTGGCTTCACAGTGTGATTTGATGATTTTGAGTCCAGGCATTTCTGCATTTGGTCCGCTTGCCATGACATTTAAAGAGTTAAAGATTCCAGTCTGGGGCGAGGTTGAGCTTGCTTATCAGGCTTCAAAAGGAAGAGTGGCAGCGATTACAGGAACCAATGGAAAGACGACAACGACGGCACTTTTAGGTGAGATTTTAAAGGCGCAGTTTGCGAGCAGTTTTGTTGTTGGAAATATCGGAATCCCTTATACCTCCATTGCACTTGATACAACAAAGGACAGTGTGATCGCGGCGGAGATCAGCAGTTTTCAGCTAGAGACTATTGATCAGTTCAGACCGCAGGTCAGTGCGGTACTGAATGTGACACCAGATCACTTAGACCGTCATGGCACCATGGAAAACTATGCGGACACCAAGCTTTCCATATCAAAAAACCAGACAAAAGATCAGGTTCTTGTATTGAACTATGACGATAAGCTCACAAGAGCGATGGGAGCAAGAACCAATGCCTCTGTCTTTTACTTTAGCAGAGAGATGGATTTACATCATGGAGCTTATTTAAAGGATGGCATTTTCTATCTTTCCATTGAGGGACAAAAGCAGGAAGTGTGCAAAGTCGATGAGTTAAAGCTTTTAGGCGGTCACAATCATGAGAATGTCCTAGCAGCGATTGCAGTCAGCTATTTTATGGGCGTTCCTGTTTCGGTCATTCATAAGGTTGTTACATCATTTAAAGCAGTAGAACATAGAATTGAATATGTGGATATGGTAAATGGAGTGGAATATTATAACGATTCTAAGGGAACCAATCCGGATGCCGCAATCAAAGGAATTCAGGCAATGAAGACAAAGACTGTCCTGATTGGGGGAGGTTATGATAAAGGTGCCTCCTATGATGAATGGATTGATGCTTTTGATGGCAAGGTGTCCTGGCTGGTACTTTTAGGAGCCACGGCAGATGCGATTGAAAAAACAGCAATTGCCCATGGATTTACGAATATTATAAAAGTAGAGACTTTTGAAGAAGCATTTGAGACTGCTTCCCAAAAAGCAAAAGAAGGAGAGGCCGTTTTACTGTCACCGGCCTGCGCAAGCTGGGGAATGTTCCCGAACTACGAAGTTAGAGGAGATCAGTTTAAAAAACTGGTGTATGCCTTGAAGAGGTGATGGAATGGCAAAGGGGAAGAAAGACATCCATGAGGATGATACTGCCCTGATTCTTGTACTTATGCTGGTCTGTTTTGGTCTTGTGATGGTTTTTTCCACAAGCTCCTACAAAGCAGACCAGCTCTTTGGTAATAAAGCATACTGGTTTATCCGCCAATCCATATGGGCGGTTATGGGTACTCTGGTCATGCTGTCGATTTCCCGGTTTGATTATCGAAAAATTGGCAGAATGAAAGGATTATTGACTGTGATTTACATAGGAATGAGTCTTTTATTGGTGCTGACTCTTTTAATCGGCAGTGTGACGAAAGGATCGAAACGGTGGCTTTCACTCGGACCAGTTTCCTTTCAGCCTTCGGAATTATCCAAGGTGGTTATGATTTTATTTTTGGCATCTTATTTGTCAAGACATGAAAAACAGGCGAAGAAAGTAAAGGGCAATTTAGTGGCCCTGTTGCTGTCTATTTTTATCATTGGGCCTGTAGGAATTGAAAATGCCAGTACATCGATTATTTTGCTGGCGATTGCAGGGATTATGGTATTTGTATCAAGTCCCTGGTATAAACGTTTTTTTGCCATGATATTTCTCGGTGCAGCAGCAGTGACGATCATTATCGGCTCAAGAGCGTATCGGCTGGAGCGGCTGGTCATCTGGATGGATCCGGAGAATCATCCGAAAGGACTCCAGACGATGCAGGGGCTCTATGCCATTGGTTCCGGCGGCCTTTTTGGAAAAGGGCTGGGGCAGTCCATGCAGAAGATGGGATTTTTACCGGAACCGCAAAATGATATGATTTTTTCTATCATATGTGAAGAACTGGGACTTTTTGGTGCATTATTTGTTCTTTTGTTATTCGGACTGTTATTGTTTTGCTTTATCCGTATTGCGATGCAATGTCCGGATTTATTTGGAACTTTTCTTGTGACGGGAGTCACGGCGCATCTGGGAATTCAGATTTTTGTCAATATTTCAGTGGTGACAAATACCATCCCCAATACAGGAATCCCCCTTCCTTTTATTAGCTATGGAGGTTCCTCCCTTTTTTTTCTGCTGTCAGAGATTGGATTTGTTCTTTCTGTAGCACGGCATAGTCGGACTGGGAACCTTTTCTAGTATCTGGTCATATAATAAGAGAAAGGGTTTGGGAGAAAATGATTGGATAAGTCTTATATTCTGATCCGGGGAGGACAAAAGCTTAGCGGTGAGATTATTTTACAGGGGTCGAAAAATTCGGCGTTACCCATATTGGCTTCCTGTCTTTTGTGCAGAGGAATTTCAGTCATAGAGCATTGTCCCCGTATTCATGACATTTTTATGATGACAGCGGTGATGGAACAGATTGGGTGTAAAATCAGCTGGCAAGGTCATGCGCTCCTTGTGGATACCAGACAGATAACAGCGACAGTTCTTCCGATGGAATATACTGGGAATTTTCGTGCCTCCGTGCTTTTGATGGGAGCTTTGCTTTCCAGAGAGGGTTGTGTATCTATGGGAAAGCCGGGCGGCTGTAAAATAGGAAGCCGGCCAATTGATTTTCATCTGGCAGGATTTCACCGCCTTGGAGCAGATGTGAAAGAAAAAGAGGAAAGATATTTTTGTCAGGCAAAACAGCTTTCAGGAGCGGATATTTGTCTTCCATTCCCCAGTGTTGGTGCAACGGAAAATATTCTTTTGGCTTCGGTGACGGCCAAAGGTGTGACCAGGATTTTTGGGTGTGCAAAGGAGCCGGAGATTTCTGATTTGGCGAAACATCTTGTGAGGATGGGTGCCAGAATAAATGGCATCGGTACGAATGAGATGATAATTGAGGGAGTAGGGGCGGAATGTCTTCATACAGTAGAGACGAGGATTCCGGCAGACCGGATTGCAGCGGCAACTTATTTGATTGGAGCGGCTGCGGTGAAGGGGGATATCGAACTTCTTGGCTGTGGGGAGATAGAGCGATATAGAAGTATTCTTTGTGTGCTTGATCAGATGGGAGCTAAAATCTGGATAAAAGATGGGAGAATTCGTCTCAAAATGGAGCAACAGGGAAAAGGAGTGAGGCTTATCACAGGTCCTCATCCTATGGTACCCACTGATATTCAGTCGATGGTGCTTTCTGCGTCCCTTTTAGCTTCCGGAAAGACGTATATTGAGGAAAATATCTTTGAATCCAGGTATCAGGTTGTAGGAGAACTTGAGAAAATGGGTGGATGCATTTGTGTGGAAGGGAAAAGAGCAGTGGTGACTCCGGTCCAAAGACTCTCTGGATGCAAGGTGAATGTTGGTGATTTGCGGGGTGGAGCCGCACTTGTGATTGCCGGGATGATGGCAGAAGGGGAGACGAGAGTGGAATCTCTATCTTATTTGAGACGGGGATATGAAGATATCGCAGGTGATTTTAGGCGGCTGGGGGCACATATTTTAGAGATAGATAACGGATAAAATACAGGGTTAGGTGATAGGGTGGATAAGAAAGTAGGAAACAGGGACAATGTAGTTCCGGTAAGAAGAAAGAAGAAGAGTAAGCCGGTGACAGGAAGAGAGATTGGGATTCTTGTGGCGGCGGTTATATTGCTTTTTGGGATATTGCTTTATGTCTTTTTAGAGGGCAGCATGGATACGATTCTTGTGGAGGGAAATGAGACTTATACACAGGATGAGGTGGAACAGGTCATTCGGGAGAGTAAGATGAACAATACGATTTTTTTCACGGTGCTTTCTAAATTTTCCAAGAATGATTATCTTCCGTTTATTGACCGGGCTGAGGTTCGGTTTCTTGGGATGCATGCAGTGATGGTTGAGGTACATGAAGAACTGCGGGCAGGCATGATTCAGGAAGGGTCAGGATATTTTTATTTTGATAAGGACGGGATGGTTTTGGAGACTTCTGATACGAGAATGAAGGATGTACCGCTCGTGAGTGGACTTAAGATGGAGGACTGTGTACTGAATGAGAAGATTGAGCCGAGAGAAGAAGGGGTGTTTGCAATTATTCTTAAGATTACACAGTTGATATTAAATTATGAGCTTCCGATTCAGGAGATTCAGTTTAATACGCTCTCTGATATCCGGTTGGTGACGACGTCGATTACGGTGAAGATGGGAAATAGTTCGGAGCTGGATGCAAAGATGGCGGAACTGCCATCGGTATTGAAAGAGCTTTCCGGGAGAGAGGGAACTTTGAATATGGCGAATTTTACGGAGGAGAATAAGGTGATTTCGTTTATGGACCGGGAGGTGGAAGAGGCGCAGGCTCAGGCTCAGGAACAGGTGGAAGCGGAGGCTCAGGCACAGGCGGAGGGGCAGGTGCAGGAAGAAGAGCAGGGACAGGAAGAACAACAAGAGCAGGAAAAAGAACAGGATCAGGGACAATAAGGGTAGAGAAAATGGGAGGATTAGCAGGGACAGGAATGGAATGATAGCAAGTTGGTTGTGCGCCGGGAACTCGGCGGGGGCTATCCGCTGCGAAGCTCGATTCCGCTTCGCTGCATCTCGCTTGTGGCATTCGCCACATGGAATAAAAAGTTTCAGGAGCGCCGGAAAGCCAGCTTTCCGGCACTTCTGTAACTTTTTTTTCCGCGCAGCTCATTTTTACAAAAAAACTTGTTGATTATTTTTGGAAAAGCATTTATTATTATAGGTAAGTATATCAGAAGCGCAGGTTCGCAGGAAAGGTTAGGAGGAGTCGATGTGTTAGAATTAATGTCTAATGAAGAGAGTGCACAGGCCAGAATTTTGGTGATTGGTGTTGGCGGTGCTGGGAATAATGCTGTCAACAGGATGATAGATGAAGAGGTGGAAGGTGTCGAGCTGGTTGGGATTAATACGGACAAGCAGGCATTGAATAATTGTAAGGCACCGATGAAGGTTCAGATTGGTGAGAAGTTGACGAAGGGTCTTGGAGCAGGTGCGAAGCCGGAAGTTGGCGCGGCGGCTGTGGAAGAGAACAGGGAAGAGATTTCGGAGCTTTTAAAGGATGCCAATATGGTTTTTGTTACCTGTGGTATGGGCGGTGGTACCGGAACCGGTGCAGCCCCGATTGTGGCACAGATTGCTAAGGATATGGGAATCCTTACGGTAGGTGTTGTGACGAAGCCATTTATGTTTGAAGGTCGTCCACGAATGAAGAATGCAGCAGCGGGTATTGAGAATCTTAAGAACAATGTAGATACTCTTATTGTAATCCCGAATGATAAGCTTTTACAGATTTGTGATAAGCGTACTTCTATTCCGGAAGCATTTAATAAGGCAGATGAAGTTCTCCAGCAGGGCGTGCAGGGCATCACAGACTTGATTTATAAACCGGGTCTTATTAATCTTGACTTTGCCGATGTTCAGACGGTTATGAGAGATAAAGGAATTGCACACATTGGTATTGGTGTGGCTTCCGGTGAGAATAAGGCAATTGATGCAATTAAGAAAGCGATGGAGAGTCCACTGTTAGAGACCACTGTTGCAGGTGCTACCGATATTATTATCAACTTCTCAGGTGAAGTGGGTATTCAGGAAGTATATGAAGCTGTTTCTTATTTAGGTGAGGAAGCAGGTGAAGACGTGAACATTATCTTCGGTAATGTAGACGGTGATGTTGCAGACGATGAAGTGAGTATCACCATTATTGCAACTGGATTGGATGCTCCGGCAGGAACGAAGTCCGCTGCGGCTCCAAAACAGGAGAAGGCTGCTCCAAAAGAAGCAGAACCAGCAGCAAAGGCTCCACAACCGACTGTGGAAGAGGAAGAAGATATTATGAAGTTTTCTAAAAGAATGCGTGCAGATAAAGAGATTATCATTCCGGAGTTTTTACAGACAGGCAGAAGGGATCGATAGACATTTTTCGACAAGATAAGATATTATTTTTAAGGGACCGTAACGATTTTTATCGGATACGGTCTTTTTTTGTGTAAAAATGGATGATTTATCTTTGGTTTTTAGACAAAATCAGCGGTAGTAAGTTCGATATAATGGGTGCATAGTGATGCTGATAAAGAGGGAAAACGTTGGAGACAGCATGGAGTATAACATCTATGTGGATGTATATTTTTTCGTAAATTTCATAATGAATTTCATTCTTTTGACAGGATGTGGCCGGATGTATCATATAAAGGCATTGTCGAAAAACTGTATTTTGGCGGCAGCGGCAGGTGCATTTACTGCCTGTATGGTTCTGCTTTTACAGGTGGAGGGAAAAGGGATCCAGCTTATTACTGCGATAGGAATGGGAAGAATTGCTTATGGAAAGGAAAGAGCAGGAGTTTATTTAAAAAGGGGGCTGATTCTTTTTTTTACGGCCTTTTGTCTAAATGGAGCATTGAATTGGCTTTATGAAACATTTGGAGAGGTCTTTTTACACTATGGCATCAAAGGAAGAGAAGCCTTTTTCTACTTGCTTTTTGGAGGGATCATAAGTATCTTGCTTGGAAGCCTTTTTCGGAAGGAAGAACAGGAGCAAAGTTTAATTGTGCCCGTCCTTTTGACCTTTAAAGAAAAGCAAAAAAAATTGTTAGGACTATATGATACCGGAAATGAACTTACAGAGCCGCTATTCGGCCGTCCGGTTCATATTGCCCAGTATGAAGCGCTAAAAGATCTCCTTCCAAAGGAGTATCAGGAGGCGGCGGAAGAATATTTTCAAACGAATACCTTAGAACTTACGAAAGTGACGAAGCTACAAATGTATGAATTCACATTTCTTTCCTACCACTCTATTGGAAATGAAAAGGGGCAGCTTCTTGGCATCCGTATGGACTCGGCCATTTTCTTTACGAAAGCCGGGGAGAAAACCGAAGACAAGGTGGTGATTGGGCTGACAACGGAGAAACTTTCACAGGGAGGCCGCTACCAGATGATTATCAACAGGAGGTTGGGATTATGATTTTAAATGTGACAACGAAAGACCGGGTTTGTTTTAAAGTAGTACATCGTATGAGAAATAATTTTTTGCCAAACAAAAGAGAGATTCATTATATAGGGGGATCAGAAATTCTGCCACCGCCCTTAAAGCCGGAAGAGGAAGCAAGAATGCTTCACTGTTTAGGACATGACAAAGACCAGCAGGCGAGGGCAGTCCTGATTGAAAGAAATTTAAGACTTGTCGTATACATAGCAAAAAAATTTGACAATACCGGGGTCGGAGTGGAGGATTTGATTTCAATCGGAACCATAGGACTGATTAAGGCAATCAATACTTTTAATCCGGGTAAAAAAATAAAACTGGCAACCTACGCCTCCCGCTGTATTGAAAATGAAATCCTGATGTATCTACGTCGAAACAGCAAGACTCGAATGGAAGTGTCTATCGATGAACCGCTCAATGTGGACTGGGATGGAAATGAACTTCTGTTGTCAGATATTTTGGGGACGGAGGAGGATGTCATCTACCGGGATTTGGAGGACGAGGTGGATCGGCAGCTGCTTTTTAAGGCAATGGAAATTCTTACAGAACGGGAAAAGCTGATTATTGAACTCCGGTTTGGCATCGGACAGGAGGACGGAGAAGAAAAGACGCAAAAGGAAGTGGCAGATATGCTGGGCATTTCCCAGTCCTACATCTCTCGTCTGGAAAAAAAGATAATGAAGCGTTTAAAGAGGGAAATGCTTCGGATGAGTTAAAAATAGATTTTTAAGGGAATATGTGTTATCATAAATTGGCTATACTTACAGAAGAAAAAGTGAGGGAAAACCATGAGTACAAAAGAAAACAAAAAGATAGAGTGTAAACAGATTGAGAAAAAAGAGATTGTGCTGTTCGATTTGGACGGAACTTTGACAAATCCAATGATTGGAATAACAAAGTCAGTCCAGTATGCATTGAAGAAATTCGGGATTGAGGAACCGGATTTATGGAACCTGACAAAATTTATCGGACCACCGCTTATGTACTCTTTTGAAACCTTTTATGGATTTTCAAAGGAAGAGGCAGCAAAAGCAGTAGAATATTACAGGGAATACTATTCGCCTACCGGTATTTTCGAAAACAAAGCCTATGATGGGATGAAAGAGCTGTTGGAAAGTCTGAAATCAAGGGGAATGATTTTAGCGGTGGCAACTTCAAAACCGGAGGAATATGCGATTAGAATCTTAGATCATTTTGAGATGAGTGAATATTTTACTTACATTGGCGGCGCACTGATGAATGGAAGAACGGATAAGGCGCAGGTGATTTCTTATGTACTTGAAACATTGTCAGCAAATCTGGACAAAACGATCATGGTCGGGGACCGGGAGCATGATATTCTTGGCGCTAAGAAAAATCATTTAGATTCCATCGGTGTGCTCTATGGATATGGAAACCGGCAGGAGCTGGAAAAAGCCGGCGCCGACTGGATTGTGGCCGATGTGGATGAATTGAGGGAGCAATTGATTCGGCTAAACTAATTGTAAACTTTATATGTAAACTAAAAACAAATAATAGGTTGACAATTAAAATAATATCTGTTATTCTAAATCCATAAAAAGAAATTTGAGGAAATAGAAAGGATAAAAAGAATGGCAGAAAACACAAGTGTTATGACAAAGAAAAGTACCAGTGTGACAGATTTGGTTATGATCGGGGTGATGGCAGCGCTCATTTGTATCGCAGGACCGCTCTCCATCCCCCTTCCCTTCACGCCGGTTCCCATCTCAGTGACAAATCTGGCAATTTATATTGCCCTCTTTGTTCTGGGGTGGAAGAGAGGAACTGCGAGCTGCCTCATCTATCTGTTACTGGGATTTATCGGTCTTCCGGTATTTTCAAGCGGAAGAGGCGGAGCCGCAATATTACTTGGACCGACAGGAGGATATCTGATCGGATTTTTATTCATGGCAGTGATTGCCGGATGGATTATGGAACATGGAAAGTGTAAAGTGGTACCGGCTGTTTTAGGAATGGTTGCCGGACTTGCTATTACCTATCTGTTCGGAACAATCTGGTTTTGTATTCAGTCAGAGACTGGATTTATAGCGGCCCTTGGAATGTGTGTTATCCCATTTTTACCGGGTGATGCAATCAAGATTGTAATTGCGGCGGTATTAGGGCCGATTCTTAGAAAATATCTGGCAAAAGCCGGTGTACTTATCTAGATAAAAACATAGTATCTAATATCCAGGTTCCAGCCTTCGTGCGAAAGATGGAATCCCGTGCAGTTTGAACCGCTTTCATGGATGCCCCGTCTTCATAAAGATTGACCAGAAAGTCTGCTTCCAAAAGAATCTGATAGTCGGCGCCATCCACATTCTCATAAGTGTGATGGTGTCCGACCAGATAGCAGACCCGGTCGATTACATCAGGTTCAAAACCAAGGGAAGAAAGCATCTTTCGTGCAGGTTCGGGACCTTCTTTTTCCTGAAGTTTTCCATTACAATGACCGTCATACTTAAGTTCAGCCGGTCGGATTCCGATATCGTGGACAAGCGCCGCTGTTTCTAATATAAACTGAGTGTGTTCATCCAGCCCTTCTTCTCGTCCAATCAGGGAGGCGAAGCTGTGGACTTTTAAAAAATGCTGAATCCGCTTCGGGTCTCCGTCATTAAAAGCAATCATCTTTTTTGTCAATTCGAGAAAAATATCCATCTTAATCTCCTTTTCATTCAAAATCATATCAAAAAAATAATTCTTCGTTGTTATAACAACCGATAGGTTTCTTAAATTCTATTATACTAATACCAGAAAGTCAAGATAATTTATAAATAAAGGAGAAATTTCAATGATTCGTAAAATAATACAGATAAATGAAGAAAAATGCAATGGCTGTGGCATTTGTGCATCGGCCTGTCATGAAGGTGCCATTGGTATGGTAGAAGGAAAGGCAAAGTTGTTGAGAGAAGATTACTGCGATGGCCTTGGAGATTGTCTGCCTGTCTGTCCGACAGATGCGATAGAGTTCGTAGAAAGAGAAGTAAAAGAAGCAGATCCGGTAGATACCCGGCTTACCCAGTGGCCGGTACAGATAAAATTAGCACCAGTGAATGCCCCTTATTTTAAAGATGCCCATCTGTTAATTGCCGCTGATTGTACGGCATATTCCTATGCACAGTTTCATGAAAAATTCATGTGGGGCAGAGTAACCTTAGTGGGATGTACAAAACTCGATCAGATTGATTACAGTGAGAAATTAACAGAGATTATAAAGCAAAATGAAATCCGCAGCCTGACCATTGTGAAAATGGAAGTGCCCTGCTGTGGAGGAATGGAGCGGGCGGTAAGGGCAGCCCTTGCAAACAGTAAAAAAGATCTTCCCTGCGAAGTGATTACCCTTTCGATTCATGGACAAATCTTATAACAATGGAATAAAAAAAGACTTCCATATGCGGATAAAATGGAAGTCTTTTTTTAAATTAAACATTGCCTTGGAGCAACTAAATAAAGAAAAACAGAAAGCGATAGACGGGGCTCGAACCCGCGGTCTCGACCTTGGCAAGGTCGCGCGTTACCAACTACGCCACTATCGCTTATGAATAGTACATTTGACAGTGCTAATCATATCATGGTAAAATAGATTTGTCAAGATTGATTTTGCAAAAGGTTTTACATTCCTTTTATGGATTTGTCTTGCAATATTAGAGAAGGAAAGCGTGGGTGTAACAGCATGGTACGATTTGGTATTATTGGTACAAGTGTGATTGCGGAGAAGTTTTTAAGTGCGACAACTGGAATCCGAGGGTTTTGTTTGACAGCGGTGTATTCCAGAGACAAAAAAAGGGCAGAAGAGTTTGGAAGACAGTATGGTGCCCTTTGTTTTTATGATGATTTGACGGAATTTGCTAAGAGTGATGCATTTGATGCAGTCTACATAGCCAGCCCAAATTGTTTCCATAAGGAACAGACCGTGCTGCTTCTTAAGAATGGGAAGCATGTGCTCTGTGAGAAACCGATTGCTTCAAATGTCAGGGAAGCTTCGGCTATGTTCGACGCAGCACATGACAACAATGTGGTG
This sequence comes from Lachnospiraceae bacterium, assembly GCA_030526985.1. Lineage (GTDB taxonomy): Bacteria > Bacillota > Clostridia > Lachnospirales > Lachnospiraceae > SIG292. The sequence goes on from JAUNBT010000024.1 coordinate 22,117, forward strand.
CTTTTAGAGGCGATGCGTTCTGTCTTTGCACCGGAATTTAAACAGATTCAGAAGTATATGAAGAAGTTAGGAACCATACGTCGTGTGAAATTCCAGATGAATCAGTATTCTTCCCGCTATAATAATTACAAAAAAGGAATTATAGAGAATGCATTCCGGCCGGAACTTTCTAATGGGGCACTGATGGATTTAGGCGGTTACTGTATTTATCCGATGGTATATCTGTTTGGACTCCCCAGCGATGTGGAAGGAATGGGCGTTTTTTTAGAAAATGGCGTGGACGCTTCTGGAACTACTCTTATGAAATATGACCATATGATTGGTCAGGCAGAGTATTCCAAAGTCAATAATACGATTCTTCCCAGTGAGATTCAGGGGGAAGAGGCCTCGATGACCATATCAGGCATTGCCAGCCCGAGAGACATTACAGTGCGTTATAATAATGGATTTAAGGAAGTGGTTCATTTTGATCAGAGAGATAACAATATGGAATACGAGATTAGAGCCTTCCTTGCAATGATAGAGGGGGAGCAGTCCCCGCATTTTTATGAGACGGCTTCTATGAATACAATCACGGTGATGGATGAGGTCAGAAGAAAGATTGGAATCCATTTTCCAGCAGATGATTTACCA
>JAUNBT010000025.1:0-13171 GCA_030526985.1 Lachnospiraceae bacterium
ACGCCCAGAATATTCATGTGCAAATTTCCAGGTGTCCATATTTTTCATAGAACGAGAGGTTCTGTACCCCTTTAATCCATTCATTGTTTTTGGAGTATGTTTCCACATTAGATATCCCCCAATAACCATTGTCAATGGAACCAGTAAATCACATATAAGCATAAACCACCAAAACCACATTTTACAATACCTCCACAAATTAAAATTGATTGGTTACTTATCTATACTTTTTCATTTGGTAAGGAAACACATCCGATTGTCGTACCAGCGATATCTATGCAAGTGCGCAAAATTAAATCTGGAATATCGGCATCAAAAACCAACGGCATAAAGAAATTAAACAAAAATAAATCTACTCCAAACAGTACTACTCCAATCAAAATATATTTAACACCTTTATTTGTTGCAATAATTTTTTGATTCAACCACTGTATTACAAATGATATAATCAATCCGGTCAAAGCGCTCCATATAATCGAACTGACTTTATCCTGCTCAAAGCAGGAATAAATATCTATCAAACAATATTGTATCATTCTTCCTATCAAAAAGCATCCGCTGATAGCAATCGTCGGAAGCCATTTCAATTTAACTGTTTCTTTTTCAATAGATACTTCTTTTTCACATAACAGAATTCCTGCCAAAATCCCCATAACTAACAAAGCACAGCTATCGGCAATCGGATAAGTGAATTTGTCCATAAATGCAACATGCGGCAATGGTTCAAGTAAATATATGACCCAAATCATGCAACAAGAGATTGCATATTTTAATCCTCTTATTATTCTTGTTCCATTTATTCCTTCCTTCACCAACAAAAACAATGATGCAATAATGGAATAGGCAAATAAACCATATATCGTAAAAGCTACTGGCATTGTTCCATTCTTAACAAAAACACTTGCTTCTAAAACCGTTTGACTTCCGGCAGGAATTAAAAGTTGCCCAATAATTCTGACAATGGTAGTAACTGTTCCAATTAATAAAATCTTACCTATAAACTTTAGCATGTTCTTCATATGTTTTCGCACATCTTCCCTTCCAATCAAATTCTTCTAAACTACCTTATATTATAGTATACCCTATCACATTTAACAATTTATTTCCCCCAAAACCTACCAATTTCCTTTCTTTCATGGTAAAATAGAATACATATACACACATGACTGTTCTAGATAAACGGAGGAATGAAGATGAAAGTTGTGGTTGCGATTGACTCTTTTAAGGGAAGCCTTTCTTCTATGGAAGCCGGGATGGCTGCACGGCGGGGGATTCTCGCGGCGAAACCGGAGGCTGATGTGGTGGTAAAGCCCCTTGCTGACGGTGGGGAAGGAACTGTAGATGCCCTGATTGAAGGACTTGGCGGGAAGAAGGTCCATGTTATTGTGACTGGACCTACAGGTCATAAGGTTGCCTGTTACTATGGATTTCTTGAAAAGACCGGTACCGCTGTCATAGAGATGGCATCTGCAGCTGGCATTACTCTGATGAATAAAAATGATCCTTTACATGCTACGACCCACGGAGTAGGGGAGATTATCTTAGATGCGGCAAAAAAAGGCTGCAAGAATTTTATTATTGGCATTGGCGGAAGTGCAACTAACGATGGCGGTATTGGCATGTTGAAGGCACTTGGCATTTCTTTTCTGGATGCCGATGGAAATGATGTCGGGGAAGGCGGACAGGCACTTCACAAGATTGTTTCCATCGACCAGAGCCATTTGAATCCTCTTCTTGACGGATGTCAATTTCAAGTTGCCTGTGATGTGACGAATCCACTTTGTGGCCCCAATGGTGCTACTTATATCTATGGTCCCCAAAAAGGCGTGACTGATGATTTTATAGAAGAACTTGATCAGGCGATGGCCCATTATGCGGATGTTACAACTTCTGTATTGGGCTGTGATTATTCTCATACAGAAGGTGCCGGTGCAGCTGGTGGATTGGGATTTGCTTTTCTTTCCTATTTGAAAGCTTCCTTAACACCGGGCATTGATTTGATTTTAAATGCAGTAGATTTGGAAAAAGAACTTACGGATGCAGATATTGTTGTGACTGGAGAAGGACGTTTGGATTATCAGACTTCTATGGGAAAGGCTCCGATTGGCGTAGCAAAACTTGCAAAAAAATATAAGGCAAAAACGATTGCTTTTGCCGGATCAGTTTCTGCCGATGCTTCCACATGCAACCAAGCTGGAATTGACGCTTTCTTTCCTATCCTACAACAGGTAACGACATTAGAAGAGGCAATGAACCCGACGCAGGCTGCTTCAAATTTAGAGAAAACAGCTGAACAAGTATTTCGGCTATTATAATTGTATTAAGCATTTTTTGATGCACGAAAAAAATCAAAAGAGCATGTATTTTATATTTGTATAAAAAAGTATGACTTTAAGACCCGCAAAACAAGAGAAAGGATCGTTCCTCTATGGGAAATTATTTGAATTCATCAATTCCATATAAAGCATTCAGCAAAGAATATAATAGTCCTTATTTTGTAGATAAATCCATGATGTTAAAAGAATTAACCATGCGAATCCAAACTAGCACAAATTATATTTGTATTACCCGTCCACGTCGTTTTGGAAAATCTGTTATGGCAAATATGATTGCGTCCTTTTTCACTCCTACTGTAAATGATGACACTATTTTTAAAAAATTAGCTGTTGGAAAAACAGATATATATGACCACTATTACGGACAGTATGATGTAATTTTTATATCATTTAATGAAATGCCAAAACGTTGTGATAATTATGAGCAATATATTGAACGAATAGAAAACAAACTCATCCATGATTTAAAGACCACATATCCACAGGCACAGATAAATGAAAACGATGCCTGTTGGGATGCATTTACAGCTGTTTTTAATTCTTACCATGAAAAGCAGTTTATTTTCATTTTTGATGAATGGGATTTTATATTTCATCAAGACTTTATCTCTGAACAGGATAAACGAAAATATATTCGTTTTCTCAGCAATCTTTTAAAAGACAAAGTATACTCTGCGCTTACCTATATGACCGGAATTCTTCCTATTGCAAAATATTCAAGTGGCTCAGAGTTAAATATGTTTGCTGAATATACGATGGTATCAGAAGAGATGTATAGTGAATATTTTGGATTTACAGAAACAGAAGTGGATTCCCTATACAAAAAGTATTTGTCAAACCAAATGGAACCTCAGGTTACCCGGGAAGGTCTCCGCCTCTGGTATAACGGCTATCATACAAAATCCGGAGAACGGATGTATAATCCTCGCTCAGTTGTCATGGCTTTAACAAATAATAATCTGGGAAATTATTGGACCAGCTCCGGCCCCTATGACGAAATCTATTATTATGTAAACCATAATATTGCTGCTGTTAGAGAGGATTTAGCACAAATGATCGCCGGCATTCCGGTTCTTGCTAAAATTCAAGAATATGCTGCTGTTTCTATGAATTTGACTACCCGAAATGAAATCCTTTCTGCTATGGTCGTTTATGGATTTTTAAGCTACGAAAAAGGATATGTGAGTATTCCAAACAAAGAATTGATGGATCGTTTTAATGAAATGCTCATAAAAGAGCCCACCCTCGGATATGTACACCAGTTAGCCGCCAAATCTTCTGATATGCTTAAGGCAACTTTAGCTGGCGATTCTTCGAAAGTTGCCAAAATCATGCAATTAGCTCATGATACAGAGACGCCGCTCCTGTCCTATAATTCTGAAAGTGAATTAACTGTTCTTGTTACACTGGTGTATCTATCAGCCAGAGATTTTTATAGGATTGAACGTGAAGACAAGGCAGGTATTGGATATGTAGATTTTATTTTTTATCCAGAAATTGACCACCATGCAGATGCAATCATTATTGAATTAAAAGTAGACCATACTGCTGAAGATGCACTGCAACAGATTAAAGAGAGAAAATATGCTTTAAAATTGGAGGGGCATCTCGGAGAGGCTCCGAAATATACTGGACGTATTTTAGGTGTTGGAATTGCCTATGACAAAAAAACAAAAGAACACACATGTAAAATAGAAATACTTCGCAAACAACTTTTTTAGTCTTGTTTTCAGAAGCATCTCAGGAGGAAGATTTATGAACCAATATGGACCTTTACCGGATATATCCGGGATTGACCGGTATTTTAATAATATACCGGATGCATACTTTTTGATGAAAATATTGTTGGATGAAAACGGGGATCCGTATGATTTTGTCTACCTCTATACGAACGAAGCGATTCACAGTATATCTACGTTGTATAAAGAGGACTTTATCGGCCGCCGGTTTTCTGAAATATTTGGTGTAATGCCGCCGAAAAAATGGCTGAAACCCTACTATAGTTCTGCCTTCCACGGTACAAGAGACAGCTGGAAGGACTACAGTGACGAGATTCAGGAATACGTAGAGATTACCTGTTTTCCTTTTGAAGAGGGTTGTGCTGCCTGTTTTGTAAAGAAAATTACGGATAAAACTCTTTATGAGAGAACGATTATCAGCTCCAGATTATCCTACCGGGAGATTTATTTTATTGACCTTAGACGAGATCATTATCAGATGATTTTCCCTTCCGGTGAAGGTTCCGAAAAAGGCTCTTATTCGGAAGCAATCAATCAACATTTTCTTTCTGGACAGATTGCTGCTACCAATGATGTGGACGAGGTGAAAGCTTCTCTCTCCCTTGATAATATCCGCAAAAGTCTAAAAGACAAGGATTATATCGAATTTAAATATCAACGCCGCAGTCCAGAAGGTAAATCAGAATGGTGCCTTACCGGTATCAGTGTGTGTGAACGTGCTGATGGGGAAGCTGCCACAGTTTCCATGGCAATTCGCAGTATTGAAGATTTGATTGCAGCCGATGAACGTCAGCAGAAAGTTCTCACCGCCGCTTTAGAAGAAGCTCGCCGGGCAAACAGTGCAAAATCAGATTTCCTTTCCTCTATGTCCCACGATATGCGGACACCGCTCAATGTCATTACCGGAATGGCCACATTGGCCCGGATTCACAATGACGACCATAGTGTGGTAAATGATTGTCTGGACAAAATCGATGTTTCCAGCAAACATTTATTATCACTGGTAAATGGGGTTCTGGATATGGCAAAGATCGAGAACGGAGATATTGAGCTGGACGATTCGGCATTTTCCTTAAGCGATATGATGGAAGATATTGTTCTTATGACTCAGAGTATGATATCCAGCAAGCACCAGGTTCTTAATTTCAGCCTGAAAAATCCAGAGCATGAAAATGTAATCGGCGACGACAACCGCCTGACACAGGCTCTTTTAAATATTCTTACCAATGCGATTAAATATACGGACCGCCATGGTAGAATTCAGGTTGAGATTAGTGAACGAGCTTTTGAGGATCATACCGCTACTTACCGATTTATTATAAGAGATAATGGCTGTGGTATGAGTGAAGAATTTTTGTCCCATGCTTTTGAAGCATTTACCAGGGAAGTTGATATTCGTCTGAATAAAGTAGCCGGTACAGGATTAGGACTTGCAATCACGAAGAAGATCATTGACAAGATGGGCGGTGTAATTCACGTAAACAGCACAGTTGGTGTGGGAACAGAGTTTATTGTGGATGTTCCTCTTCTTGTGCAAAAGGATGGACAGAGTGAGATGACATTTCCAGATGAACGAGTTCTGATTGTGGATGATTATATTCCGTGCATTGACTCCATATGTTCTGTTGTGGAAGCATTAGAATCAAACCATATGGCTGTCTCAACCGGCGCGGAAGCACTCTCCCTGTTAGAGGAAACGCAAAACAGTACAAATCCTTTTACTGTTGCCATTATCGACTATATTATGCCCGATATGGATGGAATTACACTTACAAAAGAAATTCGGAAAAGGTTTGGAAAATCTCTTCCTATTATTATGATTTCCGCCTATGATTATTCTATGGTAAAAAAAGAAGCTTCCAAAGCCGGCATCGACTTTTTCTGTACGAAACCGATTTTCCGGTCCAAACTGCTTCGCATCTTCCCTTACCTTCGCAATCAGGATGAAATCAACGAAGATTATAAAGCTTTAGAACGGAGAAAGCACAAAAAACTAAAGGCTCTTTTGGCCGAAGACAATCTGCTGAATGCAGCCATTGCCAAAAACCTTTTGGAGTATCTGGGTTTGGAGGTGGAGACAGCAGAAGATGGAAAAGATGCACTTGATACGTTCCGCCACTCTGCACCATATGAATATGACTGTATTTTCATGGATGTTCAGATGCCGGTGATGAATGGGCTTGCCGCCGCAAAGGCAATCCGGGTATTAGACCGGGAAGATGCAAATATTCCTATCTTTGCCATGACAGCCAATGTGTTCACAGAAGATGTCCGCCAGACAAGAGAAGCCGGCATGCAGGAACATATCGGTAAACCAATCAACATCAGTCAACTACAGCATGTATTGGAACGCTATTTCCCTGACTATGATATTATTCCAGAGAATCCACATATATAATATTATTCCAGAGAATCTGCCATTGATTTAATCACTTTGCTGTGCTAAACTATGAAAGATGTAAAATAGTAACTGCTCAGCGCAATTACATAAAATGAACACGGGAGTTCTTTTTCGGATTTTACAAAAAAGGACTCTCTTTTTTTGGAGGAAAGATTCATGAATAGACACAATTTTCATTCCCTCGCCTGGGGAATTGCATTTGTCGGATTTACAACCCAGTTTGGAGGAGGATTTGCTTCCGGCGCACAGATTTATCAGTACTTCATTAATTTTGGAGTCTGGGCTCTTGTCATGCCATTTTTGGCTCAATTTCTAATGTCTTTGTTTTACTGGTATGGAATGCGTTATGCCTACCAGAACAAGACCTATGATTATCGCAGTTTTTCTGACAGTTTTTATGGCAGATTTCGCTCTGTATTTTCTAATCTGTATGAAATAGAATATTTTGTTATGGTATGTATGGCTCCGGCTGTAGCTTTTGCCACGGGAGGTTCCACTTTACAGGCCCTGACCGGTCTTCCCTATTTTACCTGTACACTGATTATCGGCATCTTTATTTTTCTCATCACCCTCTTCGGAACAGATATGGTACGAAAATGTTCTTCTGCCCTGTCCATTCTGATTATAGTGGGAATGATGCTGGTTCTGATTCCGAATATTATTGTGCAATGGGATACCATCGCTAATGCTATCCAAAAGCTGGGAGCCGGTATTATGCCAGTCGCATCTTCAGAAAGCGGCGGCTTTTTCGGTGCCTTGAAATCAGCTTGTATCTATGGCATTTTTCAGATTACTGCCATCGGACTTATGTATCAACATACACAAAAGGTAAGCGACGAAAAGGAAATAAAACATTCCATGATCTATATGTTTCTCATTGATGCACTGGTTATGGAGCTGGCTGTTATCGGACTTCTCGCCATCGCTTTTCTCCCAGAACTGGCAGACTATGATGTTCCTATGTTGCTCCTCGTCCAGTCTGGTGTTGGCTCTAAGATATTGACACCAATCATCTCTGTCCTGATTATCCTTGGCGCTGTGTCGACCGGCGTCAATATGATTGCGGGAATTGTGGAGCGGACGACAAACCGGATTACAAAGAACAAAAAATCAAACCGTAAGACTGCAACCTTTTTATCAGCACTTGTTTTTACCCTGCTTGCTTTTGGAATTGCCCAGTTCGGATTGATTCCTCTTGTAAGAACCGGCTATTCCTATATCGGATATGCAACCTTACTTGTTATTATCCTGCCATTTGTTATTCATTTTATTTCTCATATTAATAAGAAACCACAGGAGGATTCTTCTCATGCTGTTAAATAACTACGAAATGAACCTGCCCAGCTATTCCATCGGGCAGGAGATTTATAAAAATATCCCTGAAAAATGTGCTCCCTATGGCAAAAAGGTACTGATTATCGGGGGCAAGAAAGCCCTTGCCGCTGCAGAAGCTAAAATATTAGACGCCATCAAAGACAGCTCTCTTAAAATAATCGGGACAACCTGGTATGGCGGCGAATGTACTTATGCCAACATTGAGCGGCTTCGCAGTCTTCCTGTTTATCAGGAGGCCGATATGGTCTTTGCTGTTGGCGGTGGAAAATGCTTGGATACTTGCAAATGTCTGTGCATCACAGATAAAAAGCCAGTCTTTACTTTTCCTACTATTGCCTCAAACTGTGCAGCATGCACCTGTGTATCCATTATCTATAATGAGGATGGTACCTTTTTAAAACCTCACTTTTTCCTGCAGCCGCCTGTCCATGCTTTTATCCAGACAGAGATAATTGCTCAGGCCCCTTCCCGTTATCTGTGGGCCGGTATCGGAGATACCTACGCAAAATATTACGAGGCTGAGATTTCTTCCAGAGATGAAGATCTACAGCATTTTACTGCATTAGGAGTCGCTCTCGGAAGAATGTGTCTTGATCCTTTAGTCAAGTATGCAGTGAAGGCATATAAGGACAACCAGGTACAGCTTAGCTCCTATGAATTAGAACAGACTGTACTTGCCATCGTAGTCACAACCGGCATAGTATCTATCTTTCTCACCCGTGACTTTACCCCAGATTACAATAGTGGCTTAGCCCACGCCGTATTCTATGCACTGACTTCTTATCCGGTTATTGAAGAAAAACATCTTCACGGGGAAGTTGTCGGATTCGGTGTTCTGATTGCACTTTTATACGATGGCCAGGAAGAGGAATTTCAAAAGATTCTCAATCTAAACCGCCAGTTATCTCTTCCGACTTGTCTTGCAGATATCGAAATTACAGAGGAACAATTCGACGAAGCCATGGATCGAATTCCAAACATGTCTGACGTTCGTCACTACCCATATCCCATCACAAAAGAGGGATTAAAGAAAGTAATGGAAAGGCTCTAGTCTTTCCATTATACACTTCTGCATATATCATCTGACCATGTCGCTGATATCCTCAAAAGCAATCTCGACCCATCCCACTGCATTGTCAAAACTTAAGCGTAGTCTCTGAAAAGCTGGTTCTATCTTTAATACTTGTCCTCTCGCCGTCAGATATTCCCCTTCTGCCTCGCCACCGGAACCATCCGGTCCAGGGTTATAGTGAAACCAGGTAATCTGCACCCATTCCTTTTTCTTTAAATCACCAAGAGTCTTTTGTATCGGTTCTAGTTCTGTCTCTGTTAAAATACGCTTATTACATCGAAGCTTCTCCATAGATTTTACCGCATCGTTATGGCCTCGCAATGCCGCAAATGGAGAAAATATCTTTGCCCGGTCCTGTCTTGCCATATGGGGATGATTCGAAACAGGACGAGATAATCCTTTTATATCATCGTACTCATGAGAAATCTCCTGATTCAAGTTCATGCTCTCTTAAATTCCTCCCTATGCTTTATGACCGCCAATCTGTTCGTTCCTCTCCTTCATCGTGGCGCCTTCTTCTAAATTCATTCCTCGAAGCACAGCATTCTTACCGTATTTTCCCTTGATAGAAAGCATCGCCTCCTGAAGTCGTCTCTCTTTCTGGGCCGCTTCTTTCTTCTCCTGTTCTTTCACAGGGTCCTGCTTCATCTCTAAATACTGAAACAAATCAATCTGTTGAAAATCCCTCTTCTCTGCTTCTTCTTCCTCCAAAATACCGGCGAAAGTCACAGTCAACCGGTGCACCAACAGGTTATCATCCGTAATCTCCTGATAGAGCTTTACCGCAGCTTCCGTAAGCAGTCTGGAAGAAGAGCTATATTCTCCCAATCTTGTCGAACCGTGAGCCGGTTTCGGTGTCAATCTTCCATAATGATCCCGACGGACCTTTCCCTTATATCCTGCCGGGATATTCTTATCATAGCCAACATCTAGTGCAATCTGATTCGTAACCAGTTTTTTACTAACCAAATCAAGTGCCATCGCATCCATCATCTCCCGCAAAATCAGACACCCCTTCTCCTTCGGATAAGAGCAGCCGAGCACCTGACCGGAGGAAACAGAGTTGGTAGTTGGCTTATAATTCTTAATATCTGCCATCGTTGTCGGCTCGATTCCCCATGCATGATCAATTAAAAGCTCCGCATCTATTCCAAAGAGCTGAAACAAAAAGTCTTCCCCAGAGACTGTATTCGCCGTTATTCGGTAATCCGGCCGCAGGGAAAAAGGATCATTATGATCCTTTAAAAGACTCATCCTTGCAATATCACCCATGGTATACATTCCGTATTTCTCCAACTTCTTACTGATTCCACTGCCAATCCTCCAAAAGGAACGAAGTGGTCGAAAATCCCACAGCTGTTCCTTATAAAGTGCCTCATCCAGATAAGCAATACGGACCCCATCCTCATCTGCCTCTACATGCTTCGCCATAATATCCATCGCAATCTTACACAAATAAAGATTCGTGCCAATCCCAGCCGTTGCCGTAATGCCAGTTGTGCGAAGGACATCCCGTATCATCGTCCTTGCAAGATCGTGGGCAGTCATCGGACTGCCATCTGGATTCTTATAAAGATGAAGATAGTTTGTCACATCCATAAATACTTCGTCAATGGAATAGACATGAATATCTTCCTTGCTGATATACTTAAGATAAATGCCATATATCCGCTGGGAATAATCCATATATAATTGCATCCGCGGCGGTGCGACGATATATTCCAATCTCTCTCCCGTAGTACGGAATACTTCTGCTTCCTTTCTCCTCACCTCAAATAGACGACTCCTGCCGGACAGCCCATACTTCTTCAGTTCCGGGGACACAGCAAGACAAATGGTATTGTCTGTCCTGGACTCATCGGCAACAACCAACTTCGTCGTCATAGGATCCAAATTCCTCTCTACGCATTCCACCGAGGCATAAAAAGATTTCAAATCGATTGATATATAGATTGAAGATGAATCAGTCATAATATACCCCTTTTTAAATATTACCTAAATATTGTCTTCTCTCATTTGTCTTTAGTATATCACAAATGCGCAAACAGAACAAGTGTTCTTTTTAATATTTTTTGCTATTTTTTGTAAAATAAAATCAGACCGTTTCCCCATTGAAGAAATGGTCTGACTTTACTTTTCCTTTTTTGATTCTATTTTACTTATTTCTTACTTTGTTTTCCTAGCCGTCTTACTGCTCCAGGAACCATATACTTTCGTTTTTCCACTCAGTTTGTATGCCCGGACACGCACATAGTATTTCTTCTTCGAAGACAACTTCTTGATTGTTTTTCCTGCGGTCTTGACAGTGTAGCTTTTGGTCTTATATTTCTTATTAGAAGCAAATTTACTGCTTAAAGAAATCTGAACCTGATATCCTGCCACATTTTTTATTGCCTTCCATTTTAAAGTCAATTGCTTCTTTACCTGTTTTTTCTTCACAATTGGAACAGTAACCTTCAGGTTTTTCACTTTTCCCGGTTTTGTCACTTTACTGACTTTCACTGTCTCCGTTGTCTTCTGCGTTGTCGCCTCGGTCGTACTCTCGGTTGTCGTCTCAGTTGTGTTCTGAATCTGCTCAAGCTTTGCGATTTCTCTTGTTTCCACTTCCTTACACTTGCTGCAAGTCCGCTCTTCTAATCCAGTCGCATCATAAGTTGGTTCTTTCACTACACGCCAGTCACTCCAGGAATGAGAAGTCATTGGAAGAGATACGTTATCCTCTACCGTTTCACCGCAGACCGTACAAACTCTGTGTCCCACTCCATTTGAAGTACAACCTGCCTGCTTGTCAACCACAAGTTCTGTTGTCTCATGGGTGCATGCAGCCATTGTTATGCTTATCTCTTTTGTTGTATTCTGATACTTATCTGCATCGGCTCCTGTATATTTTACAGTCAATACAATTGTTTTTCCTGCTGTTATTTCTGTATCCTTTGTCAAAGTGTCCGTATAGACCCACTCCCAATTTTCAGGAAGTTCGATTTCTTCTATTGTTGCACCTTTTGTAAATTCAGGGCTTATTGTAGCATCTGGCATATTCGCTGCATCGACACCGCGTGCTACGGATACTGTAATTGTCTGGCTCTCTGCTTCTTTATAATTCTTCGTCTCTGCCATGGATACCGTGATCACAGCTTGTCCGATTCCGTTGATGGAAACTACGCCGTCTTCATTTACAGAAATGATTTCATCCTCCTGGACGGTGTTACCGTCGGTATCCTCGCTTGCTGTCACTTCATATTCCAAAGTACCATCACCAATTACATGAATACCTTCTAGTGGGAAACTGTCTTCTCCATACTTTTTCTCATAAGCATCCTTTCCCTCTGCAATCTGAATACTACTGTCTGCCTGCGTGATGCTATAGTCACCTTGCAATTCGCCACAATAGTTTCCCATACCATTGACCTTTAAAGAATACTCACCAACATCTGTATTTTTATTTCCTGTAATAACATAATCCGTCCCATTTTTTAAGACCTGATTTCCATCTTTCACAGATACTTTTGGCAAAAGTTCAATCATATCTCCGTTATACACAAAACTAGTTTTTTCTTCGTCGAATATTAATTCAAAATCCGTAAGTTCTCTCTGTAAGATACTCGCTTTCTTTATTTCTGAAATAAAGGTGTTGTAATTTTTACCCTCAATCTTTACTTTAACATAGATAGATTGGGCATCGATTATAGCGGAACACTCCTCATCATAGGCACTCCAAGTACCATCATCCGTTTCCTCATCATAATCCGAGCTAATACTATAACTTATGGTTGTCCCTTCTGGATTGCCAGTTACACCTGTAACTATATCATGATTCTTTCCATCATAAATACCTGCATAAACATTAATCCCGATATCTGCTGTACTGATATCTGCTCTCTTAATCGAAAAAGATTTCGTCAAAACAACTTCCTTATACTCGTCTGTTTCCGGAAATACAGCTTTTAAAACGTATTCGCCTGTCTCCGTTGGATATTTCTTTTCGCTGACATTATAATCTTTATATTCAGAATCTTCCTCTTCCTGTTTTTTGTATTGATAAGACACATTCGAAATTCCATTTGTCTCCGACTCTGGCTGGGGCTGTAATGCCTCATCCCCGTACGTCCAGTCTCCTATAGCAATGTTTGCTTTACCAATTCTCTTTTCTGCTTTTAAAGAGATATTTCCTGTCAAAACATCATAATTGTCTAAATCATCGGGAGTAAAGGTCCATTGATAATTATGTGCCCCTACATCCATAATCTTGTCCTCAAGAATCAATGTTCCCTTCATTGTCGTATTTGTA
>JAUNBT010000025.1:13181-22697 GCA_030526985.1 Lachnospiraceae bacterium
TCAAGAGTTTTCGCATTTGTATCTGCGTCAATCAGACCGCCTTCATAGGAAACAATTCCAATGTCCGGATTCGCTTTCTTAATAGTAAAAGGGATATAATCAGAAGTACTGACATAATCCTCATCTCCAGCCACCGTTACATATGCATAATAGTCTCCCGTATTAACTGGTGCTTCTCCCAAAGCAGTCGCTCCACTATTCTCTGTTGTCGTCTTTGTTTCTCCATTCTCATCCAAATAATAGGTAATACTCTTTATTGAACCTGTTCCACTCCATTTTAAATCTTTTCCATTCTCCATAGATAAGGCAAATGCCTGCCCTGTATAAAACATTTGCAATTTATCAGGTATCATTGAAATCTTATTATCCTTTTTTACAACAACAGTCTCCGAAATATCATTGGAACCAATCGTTGCCTGAATTTTAGCAGTTCCGATTTCAATTCCCTTTAATTCACCGCTCTCATTTATCGTCACAACATCCGTATCCAATGAGGACCACGCACATCCAGAATAAACCTTCAGATTATCTGTCTTTGCAGTTTTATTCCATGCATCAATCAATGAGGTGGAGACTGTAGCTGTCAGCGTAGCCGTATCCCCCGCCGCTAAATTATCCGGAATATTCTTAATTGCCAAATCTGACAGGCAGGATATAGGAACTTCGATTTTTTGAATACATGCACCACTTTCATTAAGCATCGTCTCATCAAGACCACTTTCAGTGCGTGAAAATTCAGCTGAAACTGTATTCGGATATTCCGGTGCATTACTGCTGTAAAAATCGGCTACCGCAATGTATTTAAATTCCGGCCTGATCATACTGGTGTAATGACCGGTTTCTTCTCCTGTATTATTGACCCAATCATATTTTTCTCCATACCATTGATTAATTCCGCCTATCATGGTAGTAGAACTATAATTCCATGCCAAATCTTCTGAATTGCTTTTCATGTTATCCATAAAAACGGTATTCCAAGCACTTCCATTAGGACGGGTATGGGACGGCCGGATGCTTCCTTCTGCTGCCCTAATTCTCGCAATCTTTTCAAGACTCGAGGACCATTTTAGAGGAACATAGTCAGCGGATGTTAATGGTTCACCAGTTTCCGGGTTTATGATTCCCTCATCACATGCTTCCTTTCGAATCTCATTAATGCGGGCCAATGCCTCCTTAGTATCAGTGATATACTTTCCTTCATAACCTACAATAATTGTAGAAGATGTCGCTTCTGAAACCGTCGTTTCATACACTGGCAGGTCTGCTGCCATCACAGGCATATCACAGATCATTGCCATACTGCCAAATAGCAGCAACATCAAAGTAAACGCAATAAATCTTGTCTTAGTCATACTTTTCTTCATAATCTCCTCCCATATTTACGTATTATTTGATTGATTATTTCAATTTTTACAATATATTCTACATTATATGCCTCATCTACTTAAAGTTCAAGAGGATAGTCTTTGTACAAAATAAAAAACATGATAATTTTTTAACAATCAACGCTTGCATTTTGTATTCAATATGATATTATATATTTGACTTGGTTAGATTATGCTAATCTAGGTAAGTTATCAGTAACTATTTTCCAACTACCAGACAATAAGAAGGAGATTACAAAATGAAAGATTTCAATCAATGGGATGGTTTTTGCGGAAGGCTCTGGAAAGAAGAAATCAATGTCAGAGATTTTATCCAGAACAATTATACTCCATATGATGGAGATGAGAGCTTTTTGGAGGGCACAACAGAGGCTACCGATAAACTCTGGGGCAAATTACAACAATTACAAAAGGAAGAACGGGCAAAAGGTGGTGTTCTCGATATGGAGACGGAGGTTGTATCCTCTCTTACCGCCTATGGTCCCGGATATATCAGCGAAGACTTAAAAGAACTGGAACAGGTCGTAGGTCTTCAGACCGACAAGCCTTTAAAACGGGCATTTATGCCTTACGGCGGAATTAAGATGGCAGAACAATCCTGCAAAATGTACGGATATGAGCCAAGTGAAAAACTGCACGAGATTTTTACTGTTTATCATAAAACACACAATGATGCTGTCTTTGATGTCTACACACCAGAGATGAAAAAAGCACGTCACTGCAAGATTTTAACCGGACTGCCGGATACTTATGGCCGCGGCCGTATCGTCGGTGATTACCGCAGGGTTGCTCTTTACGGAATTGATCTTTTAATTGCCGGAAAAGAAAAAGATTTTGACCAGTCTGCCCGCTACGGCATGCGCCGGGGTAATTTCCAGCTGCGGGAGGAGATTTCAGATCAGATTCGTGCTTTAAAAGGAATGAAAGAAATGGCTGCTGCCTATGGCTGTGACATTTCCAAACCGGCAAAAAATGCAAAGGAAGCAGTTCAATGGCTCTATTTCGGCTATCTTGCTGCTATTAAAACACAGAATGGTGCCGCGATGAGCGTCGGCCGGGTATCAACCTTCCTTGATATCTATATTGAAAGAGATTTGGAAAACGGTACCCTTACCGAGAAGGAAGCCCAGGAGCTGATTGATCATTTTACAATGAAATGCCGTATGGTAAAATTCGCCCGGATTGAATCCTACAACCAGCTGTTTTCCGGAGACCCGGTATGGGCTACTCTTGAAGTGGCCGGTCTTGGCATGGACGGAAGAAGCCAGGTCACAAAGAATGATTACCGTTTCCTCCACACCTTGGAAAATATGGGGCCTTCCCCTGAGCCAAACCTGACTGTGCTCTACTCTGAGAGATTACCGGAAAACTTTAAGAAATATGCAGCCCGCATTTCCGTAACAACAAGCTCTATTCAATATGAAAATGATGACGTAATGCGTCCGGTATGGGGCGATGATTATTCCATCTGCTGCTGCGTTTCTGCAACGGAGACAGGAAAAGAGCTGCAATTTTTCGGTGCCCGCGCCAACCTGGCAAAATGCCTCCTTTACGCCATCAATGGTGGTATGGATGAGCGCAAAAAAGAACAGGTCGCACCTAAATATCAACCAATCACCAGTGAATACTTAGATTATGATGAGGTCATGGAAAGCTACGAAGTCATGATGGAGTGGTTAGCTCATCTGTACGTAGAAACCTTAAATGTCATTCACTATATGCACGACAAATATTACTATGAAGCCGCCGAAATGGCCCTGATTGATACAAATGTAAGACGTACCTTTGCAACCGGAATCGCCGGATTCTCCCATGTGGTTGACTCTTTAAGTGCAATCAAATATGCAAAAGTAAAACCAATCCGGGATGAAGATGGACTGGCAATCGATTTTGAAATTGAAGGTGATTTCCCTAAATACGGAAATGATGATGAACGTGCTGATAAGATTGCTGTATGGCTGCTCCGCCGTTTTATGGACAAATTAAAACAGTGCCACACTTACCGGGATTCCGAAGTGACAACTTCAATCCTTACCATCACATCCAATGTGGTATACGGAAAAGCAACTGGCTCCCTTCCAGATGGACGAAAAGCCGGAGAACCACTGGCACCAGGAGCAAATCCATCCTACGGAGCCGAGCAAAGCGGTCTTTTAGCTTCCTTAAATTCTGTCGCAAAACTTCCTTACGAAGAAGCTTTAGACGGCATTTCCAACACCCAGACCATTAATCCGGACGCTCTTGGACACGACGTAGAAGAACAGACAGAGAATCTCGTCACTGTATTAGACGGCTATTTCCGTCAGGGGGCCCATCATTTAAATGTAAATGTATTCGGCAAAGAAAAATTAATAGATGCCATGGAACACCCTGAAAAAGAAGAATACGCCAACTTTACAATCCGTGTATCCGGATACGCAGTAAAATTCATCGACCTGACAAGAGAACAGCAGATGGATGTCATTGCAAGAACCTGCCATGAGCACATCTAAAGGCTACATCCACTCTTTGGAGAGCTTCGGTTCTGTAGATGGTCCCGGCGTGCGCTATGTCATTTTCCTTCAGGGCTGTAATCTGCGCTGCAAGTTCTGCCACAACCCTGACACCTGGAAACGGGAAGGTGGACAGGAATGGACGCCAGCGGACTTATTTAAAAAGGTATATCAATACCGCCATTATTGGGGTAAAAAAGGAGGTATCACCGTAAGCGGCGGTGAACCTCTTCTCCAGATGGAGTTTGTAACCGAATTTTTCCGCCTGGCAAAAGAAAAAAAAGTGCACACAACCTTGGACACCTCCGGCGGACCATTTACAATGAAGGAACCTTTTCTCCCAGCTTTTGATGAGCTGATGAAATATACTGATTTATTCATGGTAGATTTAAAAGAGTGGGATGCAAAAAAACACAAAAAACTAACCGGACAGAGCAACGAAAACATACTTGCGATGACAGATTATCTATCCGACCATGGAAAGGAAATGTGGATTCGCCATGTACTGGTTCCCGGCGTCACAGACGGTAAAAATGATTTAAGGCAAATGGGTGCCTATATTCAGAAATTCAACACTGTTACAAGAGTCGAATGCCTCCCCTACCACACTTTAGGAAAGTTCAAGTGGGATAATTTGGGACTCTCCTATCCCCTTGCCGACACACCCGTCCCGACAAAAGAAGAAGTCAAAAAGGCCCAGACTCTTCTCTGCCCAAAAAACCCCGGAGTTTTATAAACAAAACGCCGGGGTTTTTCCTTACTGAGTTTTTCTTTTATTCGGTTTTTCCTTACTAAGCCTTTTCTTTATATAAAATCAGACTTTCATAAGGTCTCAGATTCTCAATCTTTCCCTTTTCCTTTCTGGAAAAATCAAAATCCGTTTTCTTCTCGTCATAATTATGTAAAATACAAGAAAATCCATCGCTATCTACTGGTTCCATCAGTGCCACATCCTGCCCGGTAAAGTTATTCACCACAAGAAGCTGCTGCTGCCCTAACACCCGACGATATACAAAGACTTCTTCCTGATCCTGACACAAAAACTCTATTGTTCCTTCCTGAATCACTCTGTAATCTTTGCGCAGTTGGATTATTTTCTTATAGTAATTTAAAATGGAATCTTCATCCTTTTCTTCCGCCTCCACGTTCAGATAAGAATAACACTCTGGCACGCCAATCCAGGGTTCTCCCACTGTAAAGCCAGCATTTTCAGAGGCATCCCACTGCATTGGGGAGCGGCCATTATCTCTGGAGCGTTTTTTCAAAATCTCAATTGCTTCCTCTTTTGACTTTCCTTCTTCCAGTAAAATGTGATAATAATTAATGCTTTCCACATCTTTATACTCATCGATATCCTTATAGGCCGAGCTCAGCATACCAAGCTCTTCTCCCTGATAAATGTAAGGCGTCCCTCTCATAAAATACATAACGCCTGCCAGCATTTTCGCCGATTGTTTCCAGTATTTATTTTCATTGCCCATACGGGAAACAATACGAGGCTGGTCGTGGTTACACCAAAAAAGGGAATGCCATCCATTGTTTTCTTCCATTCCTATCTGCCATTGGCTAAGAAGTTCTTTTAACTTTCTATAATCCGTATCCATAATGTCCCATTTATTTCCGTCTTTGTAATCGGTTTTTAAATGGTGGAAATTAAAACACATGGACAATTCTTTTTCCGCCGGATTAGAATAGCGAATACAATTTTCAAGGCTGGTAGAAGACATCTCGCCGACAGTAATCAGCTTGTCCATCCCCGTATCCGCTGTCAGTTCTTTCAAAAATTCATGTACCTGGGGACCATCTGTGTAAAATCTTCTTCCATCCCCCACCCTATCATTTTCATAGAGCGCTGGTTTTGATATTAAGTTGACTACATCGAACCGAAATCCTTTAACCCCTTTTTCCATCCAGAAACGGATTACATTTTTCAATTCTTCTCTCACCTGCGGATTCTTCCAATTTAAATCTGCCTGCGTTACGTCAAACAAATGGAGATACCATTTTTTTAAAGAAGGAACATATTCCCAGGCCGGGCCGCCAAACTTGGATTCCCAGTTGGTCGGCGGTGTATCCGGGTCTCCATCTTTAAAAATGTAATAATCCATGTATTTTTCATCACCGGAAAGAGCTTTTTGAAACCACTCATGATTTGTGGACGTATGATTAAAAACCATATCGAACATCAGTCCAATCCCACGTTTCCCGGCTTGTTCAATCAGCTCCTCCACATCTTCCATTGTGCCAAAAATCGGATTAATCCGTTTATAATCCTCCACATCATATCCATTGTCATTTAACGGAGAGACGAAAAACGGTGTACTCCAAATATAGTTGACTCCAAGGCTTTTTATATAGTCTAATTTTTCAATAATACCCCGAATATCACCGATTCCGTCCCCATTACTGTCATAAAAAGATTTGGGATATATTTGATAAATTATGCTTTCTTTTAATCCTGTCATATCTGTCTCCCATTTTTTATCTATAAAATAATTTTTTATAAGTTAAATTCAGCCACTACTGTTTTACCTGCCTCACAATTTCTGTTTGTAAAATAGCGGATATTTTTTGCATTTCCCGGATTAGAAACGATACACATTGTCGTATCCGGATGGCCGGCTGCCTTAATTTTATTCCGGTCAAAACGAATTAATGGGGTACCTGCTGACACTTGCTGGTCTTTGGATACAAGATATTCAAATCCGTCCCCCTTCATGTTGACGGTGTCAATTCCGATATGTAAAAGCAGCTCCATGCCATTTTCCAGCGTCAATCCGCAGGCGTGTCTGGTATCTTCCATCACTGCACTTACTGTTGCATTTGCAGGGGAATACAGTACATTTTCTTCCGGAATAATTGCGATTCCTTCCCCCAAAACTCCTTCTGAAAATACTCCATCTTTTACCTCTTTTAAATCAATCACCTTTCCGGTAAGGCAGGCTTTTAATTCGTTTTCCACAATTTTTTCTTTTGCGACTGTGGCTGCTGTTTCTATCCCTTTTTCATTTCCCTCTTTTGCTTCTGTGCTTAATTTTTTCTTGCCCACAATCCAGGTCAGTACAAAAGGAACTGCCACTGCAACGATCATGCAGACAGCAAAGCTTAACATATAAGCAGGCTGAATGGATAAGATGCCCGGCAGACCACCTACACCGATTGCATTCGCTGTTGTACCGGTTGCCACACAGATAATTGCTGCGCAGGCAGAGCCAATCATTCCACATACAAATGGGAATACATGTTTTAAGTTTACACCAAACATTGCCGGTTCCGTAACTCCAAGATAACAGGAGATACAAGCTGGAATATTCACTTCCTGTGCCTCTGCATTCTTTTTTTGCAACGCAATCATTCCAAGTACTGCAGAACCCTGTGCAATATTGGATAATGCAATCATTGGCCACAGCATCGTTCCGCCATAATCTGCAATGAGCTGTAAATCAATCGCATTTGACATATGATGAAGTCCGGTAATAACAAGAGGAGCATAGACGAAACCAAAGATTGCTCCAAAAATAACTTTAAAGGAACCTGTAATTCCCGCATAAACAACAGAAGAAATGACAGAACCTATCTTCCACCCGATTGGTCCTAATACAAAATGTGCCGCAACGACCGCCAGTAAAAGGCTACAGAAAGGAACGACAATCATAGATATTACCTGCGGCGTAATCTTCCTGAAAAAGCGCTCCAAATATACTAACGTAAATGCCGCTAAAATTGCCGGGATAACCTGTGCCTGATATCCAATCATATTAACCTGAAAATAGCCAAAATCCCATACCGGCATATCTGCTGCCGCTGTTCCTGCTACTGAATAGGCATTAAGAAGCTGTCCGGATACTAAAGTCAGACCAAGTACAATTCCCAACATCTGGGTCGTACCCATCTTCTTTGTCACGGACCAGCAGATACCAACCGGTAACATATGAAATACTGCCTCACCAATCAGCCATAAAAAGCTGTCAATTCCAGACCAGAACTGACTGATATCACATAACGTCTTTGTTCCATTTTCAAACAAATATAAACTGTCGATACAATTTCGAAAACCTAAAATCAAACCACCTGTAATGATGGCTGGAATCAAGGGTGCAAAAATCTCAGCTAAAGCTGTGACCATACGCTGAATCACATTCTGATTCTGTTTTGCTGCATTCTTCACCGCATCTTTTGAAACTCCCTCCATACCAGATACTGCAACAAAATCATTGTAAAAATCAGCTACATTGTTACCGATAATAACCTGAAACTGACCGGTCTGTGTAAAACTTCCCTTTACAACCTTCATTGCCTCAATCTTATTGATATCTGCTTTCTTCGGATCATTGAGCACAAATCTCATTCGAGTCATACAATGAGATACTGCCGCAATGTTTTCCTTTCCTCCTACAAGACGCAGTAATTCTTTTGCGTCTTCTGTGTACTTACCCATGTTCTACCTCCTAATGTTGATTTCTCCTACGTTTTATCTTGTTTAAACAAGTTGTATTTATTTTATACCACACTTGTTTAAACATGTCAACCATTTTTTAAGAATTTGTTTAAACAAGTTTGTCTTTTCTCCTTTTACAGTTTCCTTTCCTATTTCACATTCTGCCGCTTCTTAACTTAACTTGACTTTCTTTCATTCTGAATTATAATAAAAATAGATGTTTAAACAAGCAGGAGTGATTACATTATGCCGAAAGCAAAATATATAGAAATCTATAAAGATTTAAAAAACAAAATAGAAAGTGGCGAATATGAATACCAGGAATTACTTCCGTCAGAAAATCAGCTGATTCTCACCTACGACTGTTCCCGCAACACAATCCGCCGGGCTATCAACAGTCTTGTCACAGATGGGTATGTGCAAACCATGCAGGGAAAAGGAGTCCGGAATATTTTCCAGCCTGCCATGCAGACTTCTTTTGTTATGGGCGGAATTGAATCCTTCAAGGAATCTGCCATTCGAAACAACCAGAAACCGGAGACGAAAGTAATCTACCTTGCAGAGATTGTGGCGGACAAAAAAATATCCAACAGGACCGGATTTCCTGTTGGATCTCAATTATACTATCTGCAGCGCCTCCACTATTTAGATGGAAAAGCATTGATTTTAAACCATAACTATTTTTTGAAAGATGTTGTAACAAACCTTACGAAGGAAATTGCCGAAAACTCCATCTATGAATATTTAGAAAATGTTCTTCATGTCTCCATTGTCACCAGTAAACGAATCATGACTGTCGAAAAGATGACAGAAATTGATGAGAAATATTTGGATTTAGGCGACTACAACTGCCTCGCTGTTGTCAGCAGTCATACCTACAACAGCGACGGCGTGATGTTTGAATACACCCAATCCCGCCATCGCCCCGACTATTTTCGATTCCAGGACAATGCTACAAGACGGACGATCTGAGGATAGGAGACCAGACATATTTTTTATAATATACTCTACCGGTCCCTCATGAACACAGATGATCTTCCATTTACATCAAATGCAAAAGGCTGCATAAAGGGGAACTATCTTCTTCCCATCCTGAAAATCAAAATTTTTCGCAGAAAGTTTAATTGCATATAAGGGCTTATAGGTATCCATATATACTTTTAGACTTTTTGCCCTGGTATTATCAGCCGCCTTTACTTCG
>JAUNBT010000277.1 GCA_030526985.1 Lachnospiraceae bacterium
TCCAAACTTCAGGAAGATAAACTTAAAGAACTTTTCCAAATTTAACATCAAGTAGCAGGGCGGATTGCGTATATCCGCTCTGAATAAATTAGAAAACAAGAAGAAAGGATCAAAATCAAATGCAGGAAGAAGAAATCAGAGTTCCCATATATCTTATGACTGGATTTTTAGAGAGTGGAAAGACCGGATTTTTAAGCTTTACCATAGAACAGGATTACTTTGCGATTCCTGAGAAGACCCTACTGATCGTATGTGAAGAAGGGGAAGTGGAATACGACGAAGAGATGCTTAAGAAGAACAATACAGTCATGGAAGTAGTGGAAAATGAAGAGGAATTTACATCAGAGTATCTGATGGCATTGGATATTGCTCATAATCCAGGCCGTGTATTGATTGAATACAACGGTATGTGGCAGGTGAGCAAACTAGAGGAGATGCAGCTGCCTAAAGATTGGGGATTTGTACAGCATATTACCACGGTGGATGGAAGCACCTTCCAGACTTATATGAATAATATGAAATCTCTTTTTATGGAGATGGTCCGTCATGCGGATATGGTATTGTTTAATCGATGCAAGATGGAAGATCCATTGGCTTCTTATCGTAGAAGTATTAAGGTGGCAAATCAGAGTGCAGAAGTAATTTTTGAGGATGAAGAAGGAGAGATTGATGTTTTTGCAGAATCGCTACCTTTTGATATTGATGCGCCAGTGATTGATATTGCACCGGAGGATTATGGAATCTGGTATGTGGACGCACTGGATCATCCGGAGAAATACGCCAATAAAGTGGTGAAATTCAAAGGAAGAGTTTTAAAACCCAAGGATTTGTCTTCGAAATATTTTGTCCCGGGAAGAACTGCTATGACTTGTTGCGCAGATGATACCACATTTATTGGATATATTTGCAAAAGTCCATATACCTCTAAATTGAAAGCCGGAGACTGGGTGGAAGTTATTGCAGATATTAAAGTGGAAAAGCAGGCTGTTTATCGCGGAGAAGGTCCGGTACTTTATGCGAAACAAGTGGAAGTATGTGAGCCTTTAGAGGATGAAATGGTTTATTTTAGTTAGTCGAACTTGGAAAACAGGAGAAATAATATGTATATAATTGCAGGGCTGGGAAATCCCGGAAGTAAATACGAAAAGACACGGCACAATATGGGATTTGATGTCATAGACCAGTTAGTAGAGGAATATAATATACCAGGTTCTGGGGTGAAGTTTGATGCCATGTATGGAAAGGGAACGATTGCTGGTGAAAAAGTGATTTTGGTAAAGCCATTGTCCTTTATGAATTTAAGTGGTGGTCCTATTCGTGCTATGGTGGATTATTTTAAAGTGGATCCGGAATCTGAATTGATTGTGATTTATGATGATATTGATTTAGAACCGGGACAATTGCGCATTCGCAAAAAAGGAAGTGCAGGTGGACATAACGGAATGAAAGATATTATCCAGAAGCTGGGTACACAGAATTTCACCAGAATCAAAGTTGGCGTGGGTGCAAAACCAAAAGGATGGGATCTGGCAGATTATGTACTGGGGAGATTTTCCACACAGGAGCGAGAGCATATTGACGAAGCTATTTTAAAGGCGTCAAAAGCCACCGCAATGATTCTGGAAGAAGGAACGGATGCGGCAATGAATGAATATAACAGAAAAGAATAGAGAGGGTAGAAACCATGAAGGCGTTGATTCAACCTCTTTTGAATATGTCGGAATTTCAGGAGCTATCAGGCAGATTGGGGAAAAAACAGGGGATTATTCAGATATCCGGATGTATGGATTCCCAGAAAGCCCATCTTCTTCATGGATTATCGGCATATAGCAGCAATCAGCTGATTATTTTGGCGGACGATCAGAAGGCGAAGGATTTCTACGAAGATTATCGTTTTTATGCACCTGGAGCAAAGTTATATCCGGGAAAAGATTTGCTTTTTTACCGTACAGATATTCATGGAAATCAGCTGATCAAACAACGGATGCAAGTGGTGAAATCCTTGTTGGAAGATAAGCAGGCTGTGGTGATTACCAGCATGAATGGATGTATGGATTCCTTAAGACCCTTGGAACGGATTAAGGAAAGCCTTCTGCATTTTCAAAATGACAGCGTATTAGATTTGGATAAATTAAAACAGGATTTAGTATCCTTAGGATATGAACGAGTAGCCCAGGTAGAGATGTCTGGGCAATTTTCTGTGCGCGGAGGAATCGTGGATATCTATCCTCTTACGGAGGAAAATCCTTGGCGTATTGAGCTGTGGGGAGATGAGATTGATTCCATACGAACTTTTGATGTGGAAAATCAGCGTTCTTTGGAGAATCTGGAAGAAATCACCGTTTATCCTGCAGATGAGATAGAAGACGGCGGCAAGATGGTATCGTTTCTTGAGTATTTTCCGGCGAAGGGTACCGTAATTTATCTGGATGAACCTAATCGGTTGACAGAGTCTGCAACAAAGATTCAGGATGAGTTTCAGGAAAGTATGCATAACCGTGCCGAAAAAGGATACACAGATCTGCGGGAGGATATGCTGTTTGATTATAAACAAGTCTGCAAATTACTGAATAAACGCTATTGCGCAGCTCTTTGTACTATAGAGCAGACACAAAAGGATTGGAAATATATTGAAAAGTACGATTTGACGGTCCAATCTGTAAATTCTTATAACAACAGTTTTGAATTGCTGGTGAAAGATCTTGCCATTTGGAAACGAAAAAAATATCAGGTGGTATTGCTTTCCGGATCTAGAACAAGAGCCTCCCGTCTTGCGGAGGATTTGCGGGATAACGACCTGAGCGCATTTTATACAGAGGATTATGACCGTATTATTCAACCGGGAGAAATCATGGTGGTATACGGACATGCGCATAAAGGTTTCGAATATCCACTGTTGAAATTTGTGGTTATTACGGAATCAGATATTTTCGGGCATCAGCAGAAGAAAAGGAAGAAGCGCCGTCAGTATTCAGGACAGAAAATTCAGGATTTTGCAGAATTATCCATCGGTGATTATGTGGTTCATGAAAATCATGGACTTGGCATTTATCGTGGAATTGAGAAAGTGGAAGTAGATAAAGTAGTCAAGGACTACATTAAGATAGAATACAGTGGGAAAAGCAATCTCTATATTCTGGCGACACAGTTGGACGCTCTGCAAAAATACGCAGGAGCGGATGCGAAACGACCTCGTCTGAACAAACTTGGTGGTCAGGAATGGAATCGCACCAAGTCCCGTGTAAAGGGAGCTGTGCAAAATATTGCCAAGGATTTAGTGGAGCTGTATGCGGTCCGTCAGGAGACAGACGGTTATTCCTATGGAACGGATACAGTTTGGCAGAAGGAATTTGAAGAGATGTTCCCATATGAGGAGACCGAAGATCAGCTGCAAGCCATTGAAGATACCAAACGGGATATGGAAAGCCATAAGATTATGGATCGATTGATTTGTGGAGATGTGGGTTATGGAAAGACTGAGATTGCAATCCGTGCCGCTTTCAAGGCAATTCAGGAAGGGAAGCAAGTGGCTTATCTGGTTCCCACAACCATATTGGCACAGCAGCATTATAATACTTTCGTTCAGCGTATGAAAGACTTCCCTGTTCGAGTGGATCTTCTATGTCGATTCCGAAATTCTACAGAGCAGAAGAAGAGCGTTCAGGATTTACAAAAAGGCTGGGTGGATATTGTAATCGGAACTCATCGTATCCTGTCAGATGATGTGAAATTCAAGGACTTGGGATTGCTAATCGTGGATGAGGAGCAGAGATTTGGTGTGACTCATAAGGAAAAAATTAAGAAGTTAAAGAAAAATGTGGACGTACTTACTTTAACAGCAACCCCAATTC
>JAUNBT010000026.1 GCA_030526985.1 Lachnospiraceae bacterium
CTAATTGTGTGTCACTCCCAAAAATATGAGAAGAACCATAATAAAAAGAATTGGAGTTGGATGCAAGATAGCTTGGAACAATCAGTACCACAAAAACAAGCACCATCGGAAACATTATTTTACACACAAATCGTCCGAACCGGTGAAAATCTGGAAGCAGTCGTTTATGATGGGTCTTTTCCATCCATCTGTGCATTGCAAGAATCAAAACCGGCATAAAAACAAATACGGTGATCAGACTGATTGCCACACCTTTTGCCAATGCAAGGCCAAGGTCGGAACCTAACTTAAACCGCATAAAAACCAGAGCCAGAAAACCAATGACTGTCGTAAGTCCACTCGACAAAATGGAACTGGTTGATTTTAAAAGAGCATCGACCATCGCTTCCTTTGGATCAGACGTTTCCTTCATACACTCCTCAAATCGGTGGATCAAAAAGACAGAATAATCTAAGGATACTGCCAGCTGCAAAATACTCCCCGCCGCATTTGTTACAAATGAAATCTCTCCAAAAATTAAATTTGTTCCACTATTAATTAGTATGGCAATCCCTAGCCCGAGCATAACGACAACTGGTTCCACCCAGGAGCTGGTCGTAAGAATCAACATGAAAATAACAAATAAAACTGCGATTATGGATATTTTCTGTACTTCTTTTACAGTACTCGTTGTTGCAACAGCAGTGGAGACAGCATCTCCACTCATTGCATTCTCATCCCCAATCAATTCCCGGATTTCATCCGTTGCCTCCATAAACTTCTCTTCGTCTATGGTCACGGTAAAAAGTGCATTCTTCTCTTTATAATAGGTCTCCACCGTTTCTGAATCAAGAGTTTCTACCGGCTCCACTATATTTACGGCATCATCTAACCATGTAACATCCGTGACTCCATCGCATTGAAGGATTTTCTCTTTGTAGGAAAGAGCCTCCGGAATCGTTACATTTCGAACCATAACACGGGCATTGGGAATACCTCCGTCAAATTCCTGTTTCATCAATTCGAGAGAAACGGTAGATGCTGTCTCGTCTGGCAGATAATCTTTTATATCATAGTTTACCAACACAAAACCTTTTAAAAGACCACAGATTACCGCAGCAGCCAGAAAAATAAGCATAATTTTCTTTGGATTTTCTACAATTGCTCTGTAAAATTTTTTCATCAGCTTCGATTCCCCCAAATCACGTCATTGGAAGGCAGTTTTAATACAACCTCCAACATTTTTTCTGTCCGATAAATACCCAGTGTACTGCTGTTAATACAGATATCATAATTATGAGGTTTTCCCCAGCTTTTCTCCGCATAATAGTCATAATAAGCCCTTCTGTGTTTGTCACTTTTGCGGACCAAAGAAGCGGCACTCTTCTCGTCAATATTTAGAAGACGGCTTTTTCGTTTTACCCTATCTTCAAAAGGTGCCGTCACGAAAATGCTAAGCCGCTCGATTCCGGCACGGTGCAGTATTTCATCCGCACATCGTCCGATAAAAATGCAATCCCCCTTCTTTGCCAATTCCACTATTACCTCACTCTGCATCCGGAATACAATGTCGTTGGCGGAAAGTCCCCTCAAATCTTTATTCTCAGACTCATAATAGACACTGTGAATCCATGGATTTGCCTTTTTTTCATCGGCTTTTTCTAATTTCCCCGCATCCACACTGCTCCGCTCCATAACATGCTCAATTAATTCCCGGTCATAGCAGGGGATATCAAAGCTGGAAGCTAAACGTTTTCCAATCTCATAACCGCCGCTTCCAAATTCTCTTCCAATACATATAATCATTTTCCTTCCTCCTTTGCAATCTGCATCCGCGCAAATATTTCTATATATATGATTATATACAATTCTTGCCAATGTAAAAATGGTCAAATTCCCTCATTTGTCCCTATTTGAACTTTTCTTTTTTTGTCAAACCAAGTATAATAAAAACAAAAGGGGGTTTTACCAATGAGATATGAAAATGCTTCCTTTCACAGGAAGAAAACGATTGCCGATTCTTTTAAGAATCTATTGCTTGTAAAATCATTTGACAAGATAACAATTACAGATATTGTGAAAGACTGTGGGATAAATCGAAAAACGTTTTATTACCATTTTGAAGATATCTATGCGCTGCTTCAATGGATGTTGGAGCAGGAAGCGATTGATATTGTAAAGAATTTAGATTTAACGGCCAATTATAAAGAAGCAATTGGCTTTGTTTTAGATTATGTAGATCAAAATGATAAGATTTTAAATAATATCTGCCACTCCATCGGCCGGGATCATTTAAAGCAATTTTTCTATCTGGACTTTATTGAAATCACCCGGTCTTTAGTCGATTTGGCTGAAAAAACAGAAGGCCACAAAATCCCAGAGGATTTCAAAGCCTTCCTTGTCCGTTTTTATACAGAAGCAATTGCCGGTATGCTGATTCAGCAGATTATAGAACCTTCTTCTGACAACCACAACGAATTGATTGAATACTATTATCTTACCCTCTCCTCGGCAATTCCGGGGGCTATTAATGCGTTAAAAAATAATATACCCTCTGCAATTATTCTTTCTCCAGAGGAATATGAACGCCTGTCTGATATAGAATGAATTACCAGATTAACTTCATTCCGGAAGCACTTGCTGACATAAAAAAACTGGATCATTCCATACACCCACAGATTATGAAGGGAATTCAAAAAGTAAGTCATAATCCCGTCTCTATTTATCAAGGAGGTTACGGAAAGCCACTGGGGAACAAGGATGGAATCAACTTAACTGGACTTTTCAAAATCAAATTTCGTGGTATTGGTATCCGTGTTGTCTACTCTGTTGAAGAAAAAGACGATGTAATGACTATTATCATTGTATATTTCACATCATCGGTTGCTCTTAACCCATTGCTAAGTGAACTTGAAAATAGAAACTACTGCCTTACTGTTTGTTAAAATTTGGAATGTGCAAAAAATGCATATTGCTTTTTCATTTTTTTCTTTCCTTGAAAGCGCTAATGACATGCCTTGCTATATTTTCATCATCCACTCAATTATCATCTTCTTTGTCTTCTCATCAATTGGTTGGGCAGCAAGTCTTTTGTACTGTTTTTCTACTGTCAGCATGCTATTCTCATCATCGACCTGCCTTAAAATATGATTTACCCTTTCTGGAGCATAGATTTCAACCTGTGGTATATCTTTAAAAATGTCCAACCTTTTATAATCTGCCGACAAATCTGCCGTCCCTGTAACAGCAAGAACCGGCTTATTCAGCTTATTTATCATGGATGCGTAATCAAAAGCAGTGTAAGAATCATGCTCTCTCAACCATTTTGCATTCATCATAGCACCTCGGAAGAAAAATCTGTCTTTCTTTACAGTTTCGGTTTTTTGAAATAAAGCTTCTACCGTTTTATCGGCTTTCCCGTTCTTTGTCTGGCTTCGAAGAATGCTTCCCATCAATCCCTTCTTTTGATTCGCCTCTATTTCAAGCAAATGATTCTGATATAAAAGAGCATCACGCATATTCATACCCGCACCGCCTAACAGTAACACTCCTGCAACACTTTCCTGTCTGGAAAGTAATGCCCCAATCATAGTTCCTTCGCTGTGTCCACACAGAATGACTTTTTCTTTGTCTACATAAGAAACATTTTTTATATAACGGACAACAGCACACGCATCTTTTGTAAGATCCTCAAGTCCTGCTGTATCATAGTCTCCATCCGTCTCACCAATTCCTCTTTTGTCATAACGAATACAGACAAATCCATGTGTTGTAAAAAGATTAGCAAGATTTTTATAAAAGTCAGTAATAAACCCTTTTCGATTTCCATCACGGTCTGTTTTCCCAGTTCCCATAATCAGAACGACAGCGGGAGAAAGGCTATTTTTATTCGAGTAGGATATGGTGGCCCCAATGGACACTTCTCCCTGTATGATTACTTTTTCCTCTTCGAATTTCATACTTCTATCGCCTCCCCTACTGGTGCTGATATGGTGGAAATACTGCGCAGTTTCCCATTCTCCTTATCTTCCATCTCCTGATATTTTTTAAAAAGAGCTCCCATCTCTTCAAGCAGAGAGGAAAAATCTTTATCAGAAAGGGAGATCATAAATGTCCTCATAGTAAGCATATCCCGGACTGGGTCACAGTCTTCCTGTCCGGCGTACGCTTCAAACTGGGCGTATAAACTCATCAAGAATTCATAGGATACTTTTGCCAAATCATCATTTTGTACACTAACCATCGTCTCTGTGTTTAATGCCAAAATTCGTTCTACACTGCCTCGGATGCGATTTTCCTTTTTTACCACCAGAAAATGAGCTTTAACCAGGGCATTGACATGTCGATATAACGTTGCTGTAGGAATATCAGAAAGCTCGCTGGCAATCTGTTTTGTCGTAGCAGACTCTCTGCTCTGCATATATTGTAGAATCCTGCATTTGACCGGATTAGATAATACTTTAACTAATTCCATTTGGTTTCCTCCGTATTTAACTTGCTTTTTAACAGTAATCTATCGCTATATACAGATTGTACTCTACTTATTCTCATTTGTCAATTATATTATCAACATATGATAATATTTCTTTATTTTTGATTCAATCTATTTTTAAAATATTTTCTTTCGTTTAAAAAGAAGAATACACAAAATCAATACAATAATGCTCAGACAAATCACTCCCGGATATCCACTTTCCAACTCGGGCATATTTTTAAAATTCATTCCATACCAGCTGGTTATCAAGGTCAATGGGAAGAAAATTGTAGATATTATTGTCAGAAACTGCATATTACTGTTTTGTTTTGCGTCAATTTGTGATTGGTATGCATCCTGCACCTGTTGTAAATATTCCAGCAAATGAACCGTTTTTCCCATTAGTCTGTCTGCACGGTCTGTAATTGTCCCGAAATATATTATTTGTTTTTTTGCAAAAAAAAGATTTTCATTTTCCTCCAATTCCTTTCCCATATCCATCAATTCATCATAATAACCTCTTAACATCAGTATCTTTCTGCGAAGCGGCATAATTGTTTCTTGAAAATGATCCGTTCTTCCCAAAAGGACCTCTTCTTCTATTTTCATAATCTTCCGTTCATATTCCACCAGGATTTCCAGATCCCGGTTCATAAATTCCAGAATATAATTATATAAAAATTTTTCCTTCGTATCTCCCTGATTCGTTCTCCTCCGCTGGATTCGTCGAATTAATCTTTCTGAAAAATCATCGTCATTGACTATAACAATGTGCATCCGGTTAATAAAGAAAAGCATCTTATACCGGCTTCCCAATATATCAAGTAGTTTGGGAATGCATAAGGAGCCCGCCAGACACTCCTGCTGTGTCTCGATTTTACAAAATTCTACTTTTGATATTTCTATCTCACCTTCATAGACAAGATTCAACTGTTCCATAACTTTCCTTGCACGTTTTGATGTTGTAACAACAATTGCCGGTTTTTTCTCCTCAATAATTGCCTCTATACTTGTATCTGTAAGTTTCTCTCCGAATTCCAGTACCATGTATTTCCTCCCGTTTATAAGCCCTCTCTTTTCCTCCTATAACGAACTCAAAGAAACAATACATACGTACATTACCCATGCATTGTTTCTTCGTGTCGACTTATGTAATCCATATTATTTCATTTTATATCATACACTTTAAAAGGAATTTATTCTATCACCTTTATGTAAAGTTCAGGTAAATTTACATTATGCTACATTTATTCCCTTTAGCAACGTACGCTGCCAGGTGCACTGTAAAAAAAATGAAACAGGTTTTATCCTGTTTCATCTTTTTTGTTCCTACTTCCATATCACTTCGAAAACTCTAATATTTCTTTGATTCCTTTTTTTCCGAAAGTTACCATCTCATCATTGATAACAAGACATGGCACACTCATCACCTTATACTTTTCCTTTAATTCAGGAAAATGGGCAATATCATACATTTCTGCCGTTACATGCTGGGAAAGGGCTGCTATTTTCTGTGTTGCCATAACTACCTCTGGGCACATTGTGCAGGATAAGGACACGAGAATTTTATAGTTGATTGCTTTATTGATCTGTAAAATTCTATTCTGTTCCTCCTCCCCTATGACCGTTCCCGGTCCTGCCGCATTATAGAGTGCAACCACAAAGGAGTTTATTTCATGACCACCTGGGACTCCATGAAATATCATTCCCGTTCTTGTTCCATCCTCTTTTATTATTTCCATCCCCGGCTGATATGACAAATCTGCCTGTTCTTTTTTGAACCATGACACTTTATCTGTCAGGGCAGTGAATTCATTTAAGAATGCCTCTATCTCTTTTGATAGGTTGTCATTGCCTATCGATGCCTCAACGCTTACATTCCTGTTGAATTTTTCAAATAGAGCTTTTAGCTGTTCTTTTGTAGCTTCATCCAGAAATCCTGATGTATCAATCTCCTTATTACCTGACATTGTATCAGCAGAATCCGAACCTGCTCTATTGGTTGTGATTGCTTTTTTGGGAAGCTTCACTTCAAACTCAGGAATATCTAATTCTTTATGAAGTTCTGCAACGTCCTTCTCCAGGGAAGTTGCTGCAACAGCGCCATCTGCTACCGCTGTAACCACCTGTCTTAAGTTCTTTACACAAACATCTCCTGCTGCGTACACACCTGGTAAATTTGTTCTCTGGTTTCGATCTGTTATAATATAACCCTGCTCATTTAACTCGATTGTACTTGGTAACCAGCCTGTATTGGGTGTATATCCTGCAAATACAAATATACCAAAATCTCCATTTTCGGATGCCAGATACTCTTCTTCCTGACCTGTGATTTTGTTAAAAAATACTGCTTTTTCAAGTTTTGAAGATCCTTCTACTCGTTTCAGCTCTGTCTCATATTTTACAGTGATTTTATCATTTTCTTTTAACTTATCCGAAACAGATGCTGCACAGCTGAAATGATCTAAAAGCACAACAATGGTCACGTGTTTTGCATATTTCGTCAGAAAAATTCCTTCTTCTACCGCTGCAAACCCACCCCCAATTACAAATACATTCATCCCGGTAAAAAATTCGCCATCACAGGTAGCACAATAGGCGACACCTCTTCCCTGGAATTCTTTCTCACCTTGAAATCCTACTTTGCGCGGATTCGCACCAACAGCAAGAATGACACCGAGTGTTTCATAATCACCTTTGTCAGTTTTTATGATTTTTATTTTTTCTTCAAGCTGCATCTCTTGCACAGTAGCAATGGCAAACTCTGTGCCAAAGCTTTCCGCCTGTTTTCTCATACTTTCTGTCAGACTTTTTCCACTGGCAAGTTCAACTCCAGGATAATTAACCACCTCGGATGTAATTGTAATCTGTCCGCCAATCTTTTCTTTTTCCAATACAAGAACCTTATATTTTGCTCTTGCCATATAGATTGCAGAAGCAAGTCCAGCCGGACCAGCTCCTACAACGATTAAATCATAAAAACAATGATAGTCTTTCACTTTTTCTCCTTTAAATCAGTCCCACAAGGTCTAAGCTTGGTTTCAATGTTTCTGCTCCCGGCTGCCACTTTGCAGGGCACACCTGATCTCCGTGTTCTGCTACAAACTGGGAAGCCTGAACTCTGCGGAATAACTCGTCTGCATTTCTACCCACATTTCCCGCAGTTACTTCATATGCTACAATCTTACCTTCTGGATTTACAATAAAGCTTCCTCTTTCTGCCATTCCATCGCTTTCAATCATAACATCAAAGTCTCTTGCCAGTTTTCCGGTTGGATCTGCTAACATCGGATATTCGATTTTCTGAATTGTTTTGGATGCATCATGCCATGCCTTGTGTACAAAATGACTATCGCAGGATACGGAATAGATTTCACAGTTGATACTTTTAAAATCCTCGTACTTATTCGCAAGGTCTTCTAATTCTGTCGGGCAAACAAACGTAAAATCCGCCGGATAAAAGAAGAATACACTCCAATTTCCTAAAATATCCTCTTTTTTCACTGTCTTAAATTCATTGTTCTGATACGCCTGTACCTCAAACTCACTTACTTCTTTGTTAATCATTGACATATTCTATGTCCTCCTTTTCTTCTGGCAATGCAAATACCAATATTTGATATTTGTGCTTATAGTTCTGCATTCTTTTTTATTCTCCCATTGTTTTCGATTTCTATGCATACCTCAAGATTTTTAGTTTTATTTCAACATAGAAGAAATGAAGCAATCCATAAAGCATTATTTTATTTAGTTTCTATAATTAGTCTACACTAACTCTTATCCAATGTCAATAATGATTACTATTATTATTTAAGAATAATTATCATTTTCCTAAAATCTATAGTATTAAAAAAGAAGATGCTGTTTTTCAACATCTTCTTTTTCTATCTTCTATTTATGCAAGAACGAAAAAAAACCTTTCTTTCTTTCATTTTCTATCAGCACCTGTTCTGCTGACAAGAGCTTATATCCAATCTCTTCAATCAATTTTCCTGCCTCATCCACGTTTATTTCTTCTTCGGATAAAACAATGCTTTCTCCTTTTTTTGCAGACGAAGTCACCTTTTTCACATTATAATTTTGGCGTATTAAATCATTCATGTGTGCTTCACACATACCGCACATCATTCCATCAATTTTCATAATTGTCTTATACAAATCTATTACCTCCTGCTTAGTATAATTCTTCTTTCAATTGAATTAATTGACAACGATGCTGTCCATGAAATAGTTTTTTTATTTGATAAAGAATTTGCGCACTTTATCGTATCCATCATGATCTAATGCATAGAATTCTTTCACTCCTCCATTCTCCAGATGCAACACGTGCGTACAGCTTGCAAGAATCAGTTCCATATCATGGGTTATTACCATTGAAAATGTATGATTCCCGGCAGATTCTTTTAATAATTGAGATAAACGCATCATCCCTTCATAATCCAGTCCGCTGGTTGGTTCATCATATAGAAAAATTTCCTTATGAGCACACAACGCTGCTGCAATTGCCACTCTTTGTTTCTGCCCTCCAGAAAGAGCTGCCGGATGCGTATCTTCATATTCCAAAAGACCCATCTGGTTTAATACTTCCTTTGCATGATTTCTTTCCTGCTCCGGCAAATTCATCATAACCTCTGACATTACACTGTCGCAAAACAGCTGATGGTTCACATCCTGCATAACCATATAAGATAGTTTTGTTCGTTCAGATGCTTTCAAAACCCTGTTATCTAACGATATATTGCCATTGCACTTTAATACTCCACACAGGCAGCCTGCCAGTGTACTTTTTCCTGCTCCATTCTCACCAATAACAGCGATAATTGCCCCAGCTGGCAGTTCCAGTTTAGGAATATTTAGTATTTGCATTCTGTCCCTGATACATCTTAAGTTTTCTATATATATTTTTGATTTGTTTTCTTTTCTATCAGGTCTGTTTTCTATTATTTCTTGATTTATCTTATCTTTTTCCGTTCTATTAACTGACTCCAGCGAAATACAACGTAATCCAAGTTCTATACGTTCCCTCTCACTAAGTAACTTAATCCTCTCCGATGTATATTCTTGTAGGAGCTGTCCATCTGCAAAATATACAAAACGGTCGGCTAACTCCATCAAATAATATAACCTGTGTTCCGACACTACAATTGTCTTGCCCATTGACTTTAATTTCTGTAAAATTCCCTTTAACCGAAGGATAGCTGCTGCGTCCAGATTAGAAGAAGGTTCGTCCAGAACTAAAATCTGCGGATGAGCTGCATAAACAGAGCCACAGGCAATCTGTTGTTTTTCACCTCCCGACAACTCAAAAATACTTCGTCCTATTAGTTTTTCTAACTGCATAAGAGCAGTGGTTTCCTGAACTCTCTTACGAATCTGTTCTCTTGGCATAGCCTGATTCTCACAGCCAAAAGCCAGCTCACTTGTGGTATCTACATTAAAAAACTGGCTTTTCGGATTTTGAAATACGCTTCCAATCAGTTCAGCTGTCTTAGAAAGTGGTTCTTTGGAAACCTCCAGGTTATTTACTTTCACCCGACCCTCTAAATCACCCTCATAGAATGCAGGAATCAAGCCGTTAATCATTCTTGTAATTGTAGTTTTTCCGCATCCGCTTTTTCCACATAAAACCACAAATTCATTATCTTTGATTGTCAAATTAATATCTTTTACTCCATTATGATTCCCGCCACCAGGATACTGATAGCTGATATTTTTTAATTCTATCATCTACTATTCTCTCCTTTCAAATGCGGTACATAAACCAGAATATCATGATAGTTATGCAACTGATAATCAGCAGATAATCCGATGGCATAAATTTCACTTCTTCCAGACTGGTTCTTTCCCGGTCACTGTCTAACCCTCTTGCTAAAGAAGCTGCTGCCAGCTCATCCATTACGGAGGATGCTGAAAAAAGCATCGGAATCAGAATATGTTCCACTGCCTGTAAGGGGTGTCTTATAATCCCTCCAAAGCTTAAGGGTATATCCCGAAATGCCATCGCCTGTCTGATTCCCTGCCATTCTTCCTGTAATGTTGGAATAAAACGAAACATCACCGCCACAGGAATAATAAAACTATTTGGCAAATGCATTTTTTGAAAAGCAGCCATGAACTGACTGATTGTTGTTGTTTGAAACACAAGGGAAAACGACATAACAACAGGAAGAAGCATCCGAACAATAACCAATATTCCCATAAGTAACATTGCTGCTCCATTATGCGCACGTGGCAAAACAAAAGATGCGAGCATAACTGCAGCCACATATGGAATATAATACTTTAGGGCAGAAAATGGTTTCCCACACAAAATCAAAAGAAATGCCACAAATCCGGTAACGACAAGAGAAGGGAATTCCTGCGTGCAGCTCATCACAAATACACAGGTTACAATGAAAAGCAGCAGCTTGCTGCGCGGATCAAAACGCAGCAAAGCTCTGCTGTTGTTTACAGTCATTTATACAATACCAGCTTTCTCAAAATGTTTCTTCATAAAGTGATTTCCAATCAATACCCCAATTGCCGCCCCGACTATTGCCAGACCAATCAGCACCAATACAATCCAGTTTGGTGTCATTGCACTTAATTTATCTGCATATTCCTGTCCATAATAAGGGATACAGGAATCGATGAACTGCTGTTTTGCAATAATCAGCATTGTAAACGGACCACACATGCTGATATTAAATACTAAATAAGAGATTCCATATAGCTTGCGTGATTTATAGTCGCCCGCACGTACAATCAGTTCTGCAATAATACCTGCTATCATTGCAATAAATAAAGAAGTAATATGATTTGTAGACGTCACTAAACCAAATAATACAGCTAATATAAGAATTGCTCCCGTTTTTTGAACCTTTGTTGTATACAGCAGATACACGGTTCCATCTACAATACCAACAAGTAACGGTGTAATCAGATATAGAATCGGAACAGCTCCACACGCCATAACAATAATAAACATAATGACAATATAGAGTGCTGCAAATGCTCCTGCATAAATTAAATCTTTTGTTTTCATTTTCTGTTTCATTATATTCTTTCCTTCCTACTGTTTTTTAAGATACTTTCCATCCAATCGCTTCTTTTCTCGTATGAAGAAAATCTGCATACATACCTTTATTCCTTTCAGATTTTTACGGATATCTCTTAAAGTATGATAGGTGGCCGTATGTGAAATTGCTGTTGATAAGGATGAAAAAATCACCTTACACATATATGCAGCGAATGCAGTCAGGCACCACTTCATGTAATAATGTATATCCTTTCCGCCATTTATCATCTCACTGACAATTCTCGCAACGCAGAAATAGGGAATCATCTGACTTGCAACCCCCAACACTGCCAATACCACAGACAGGATAAACTGCCCATGATAAGCTTCCCCCCCCACGCCCAAAGTTTTTGCATTGGCGATGGTTCCTTTTTCTTTTTTTCCATAACAAACCCTCTTTCCGTTTTATTTCACTTACATTGATTAGATTAAGCTAACCAATATGTATAAAATAAATTGCTCTATTTCAAGCAATTTATGTCGTTAAATATCACTTTCTGATACCAAGTATCTTATCCCAGCCTGCTTCGTAAAACACCCTTAAGCCTTCAAAATAATTCTCAGCTTTTTCTCTCGGCATATCGTGTTTCACTGTTTCGAACATGCCGGAAAACATTGCATTGGCTAAGATATGGAAATCTATTTAATTAAGTTTTATATCTTTTATTCTGTTATGTCAAGTATCATTTATCAGAATATACCACACATAACAATTAATGATATTTTTTCTCTTTATCTGCTGCTCCAGCCCCTGCTATTCTGGCGAACAGTCACAAACTTTTTATAGATTCCATTCTCCGCGATTAACTCTTCATGCTTTCCCTGCTCCGCTATTTTTCCATCTGAAATTACAAGAATCTGATTTGCATTGCGAATGGTATTTAATTTATGTGCAATAACCAGCAGCGTTTTTCCTTTACAAAGCTCTGAAATTGCTTCTTGTATGTAGCTTTCATTATCTGCATCCACACTGGCTGTTGCCTCATCGAGAATCACAATTGGTGCATCTTTTAAAATGCATCTTGCAATAGAAATTCTCTGACACTCTCCACCAGACAGGCTTGCTCCGCCCTCCCCAATCACAGTCTGAAAACCATCTGGAAGTTCCATAATAAAATCATAACATCTTGCTTTTTTTGCTGCCTCTATTACTTCTTCTTTTGTTGCATCCGGTCTTCCCAGACTTATATTATTATAGATAGTATCCTGAAACAGGTAAACCCTCTGAAATACCATACTAATCTGATTCATCAGCTCGGATAACGGTATTTCTTTCACATTTTTATCGTATATCCTTACCTCACCACCGGTTACATCCCAAAATCTTGCGAGCAGACTTGCAATCGTGGATTTGCCACCACCTGATGGGCCTACCAGAGCTGTCATCGTATTTTTTTTCACCTCAAATGAGATATTATGAAGCACTTCCTTTTCTCCATATGCAAAGCTGACATTCTGAAAGGAAATGATAGTATCACAGTCCTCATTCACTTTGCCTGTTCCAGTGTCTGGAAGCTGTGGGGTGTCAAATATCTCTTCCATTCTATCAAGACAGCTATTCATAACGGTAAGTCTTGTTGCATTACCATACAAGGCCTTCAGTGGTGCAAAGATGTCGAATGTGAATAAAATCATCCCGATTACATAAGCTGAACTCATGGAACCGTCAAAAAGCAGGAATAAAGCTATTCCCAGAAGAACGGCAGAGGCCACTCCATAGACCATGTTGCTGCCCCTCTGCCACGGTGCATGAGCCTTTTCAAACTGTAAACTCACTTCGCACTGTTTATCAAAATTATTTGATAAATCCTTTGATTTTTCTCCGAGCATATTGTAAGTCTTGATAATTCCAATCCCTTCTGAAAAATCAATCACTGCATCCGTCAGTTTTTCACTTTGATTCTGTCTTTCTGCTGAATCTTTCAAAGCTTCTTTTTCCAAACCTTTTCCCACAATCAGAAATACACCTGTTAGAATCAGACCACTAAATCCAAGGCGGACATCCAGATAAAACAGGAATACAAGCATAATTATCTCTGAAAAAATGTAATTCATCATATCAGCCAGCACTGTCATGCAGTTTTCTTCAATAAAAACCATGTCACTAGAAAGCACCGAACTGATTTTTCCGATATTTCCTTCTGTAAAATAACCCATAGGAAGACTCTTTAAATGTTCTCCCAACTGATTTCTTTTATCTGCAAACACCATAAAACCTGCTGCCGACTGCAGTCTATCGGAAATATTCTGGAAGATTACCTGCAGTAAGATACTTACTCCTACGCCAACGCCCAGATAGATACAAGTCTGAGCATTCAATGTATGTTCAAGATATTTTGAAATCATATAGAATGCCAGAAATAGCGGGCATTTCGCCATCATGGATTTCAGGAATGCAAAAATGAAGGCAATCTGCACTCTTTTTTTGTATTTACCACACTGATTTAGTATTCTGCTCATTAATGCAATCATTCCATCACCTCCGTCTTGCCGCCATTTTGTGCTGTCCTCTTTTCCTCTTTCACATGTTCCGTCACACTCCACATGGCACTGCTCTTTGCTGCCTCCCAAAGGATTTTATAATCTTCAGAGTATGTAAGCAGTTCTTCATGTGTCCCAGATGCTTTCAGATTTCCGTCTTTTAAAACGATTATTTGATCTGCATTCATAATAGATGGAA
Source organism: Lachnospiraceae bacterium (assembly GCA_030526985.1). GTDB lineage: Bacteria > Bacillota > Clostridia > Lachnospirales > Lachnospiraceae > SIG292. Next base: position 14,191 of record JAUNBT010000026.1, read on the forward strand.
GTCTATGTGCGATTACAATAACCGTTTTTTCTTTTACCACCTCTGCAATGGCTTCATTCATCTTCTCTTCATTTTCCGGATCCATAAATGCTGTCGCTTCATCTAATACCACGATTGGTGCATTTTTAAGCAATGCCCTTGCAAGAGAAATTCTCTGTCTTTCTCCACCTGAAAGCTGTTTTCCTCCATCTCCTGCCATGGTATGGATGCCTTTTTCCAGACGAACCAAAAATTCCTCACACTGCGCTTTCTTTGCCGCTTCTAAAACCTGTTCGTCTGTGGCGTCTGGCTTTCCAATCCTGATATTCTCCATAAGACTCATATTAAAAAGAAACTGTTCCTGTGAAACATAGGAAATCTCCTGATTTAAAGCCTCTATGCTCATATTTGTAATATCCTGTCCTCCAATCTTAATAGAGCCATTTTCAATATCATAGAAATGAACCAACAGTTTTGCCAATGTGGATTTTCCACTTCCAGATTCTCCTACTAAAGCTGTCATACTTCCCTCTTTGGCCTTAAATGTGACACCATGGAGCACCTCTGTCTCATGATAAGAAAAATGAACATTTTCAAATGTAACATCATGATTTTTTTCACAAAATGGATTATCTGACTGTTTTAAAGGCGGTGTATCCGTCATTTTTTCCAGATTTTCAATCTTATACTGAACCTGAGGTATGACCGATCCAAAACTCAGAGTTTTTAAAAGCGGTGTTCCCACCGAAAATCCCATGCAGAGAACCAAAATCAAATCTGCCATAGTAGAATACCCTTTCAGTACCATAAAGGTTCCCACTGGTAAGGTAATCATTGCAAGGCATGGTAAAATGCTGTTATACAAAGCCATCCAAGGCCAGCACTCTTTATACCATGCAAGTGTAAAATCCCTATAATTCTTTACACTAGTTGAGAATTTTTTATAAGACTCTCCATCCCGGTTAAATACCTTCACCACTTCCATGCCATTGATGTATTCCACTATGGTATTATTCATTGCCTGGGCTGATTTGTAATAAGCATCCATCTTTGTCATTCCGCTTTTCATCATGGCACCCATAGCAAGTAAACCAAGGGGAAGCGAAATCAGACTTAACAGGGCAAGCTTCCAGTCCACTATAAACATAGAGAAATACATAAATACCGGTACTGCTATATTAGCAAGACCTTCCGGCAATCCATGTGCCAAAAGCAGCTCAATGGACTCAATATCATCCACAAACATTTTCTTAATCGTTCCATTTCCATATTCCATAATATTTCCCAAAGGCTGTTTTTCTAATTTGCCCTGAAGTGAAATACGGATATTTCGTAAAGTATGATATGCAGAAATATGGGACAATTCCAGTCCTCTTCCATAGAGTACTGCATAACCGATTCCACAGATTGCGATCATAGCCACCCTCGCGATAAGATATTGTGAAGTCATTGCATCGCCTGTAACAATTCGATTGATAATCTGGTACAGTAAAAAATATGGAATCACACTTGCAATCACTCCCGCAACCATAAATACTGCGGCTGCATAGGTATATTTCTTATACTGCCCCGCATATTCTAAAATTTTCTTTAACACTGTTAGTCTCCTTTTCGTTAGTTTTATCTAACCATTAGTTTTTAAAAAACTGTTTAGTTTGTCTAAACAGTTTTCAACAGCGGATATTAAAAATCCGCTTCGCCACTTCCTTATCACTTTATCAAACTAAGCCTCTTACTTGATAAGATGAAATTCCAACGCTTTATGCCAGTTCATAAACTTACATACCAGCTTAGAATGATTTGCGATTTCTTCCTTCTTCATCCCATGAATAAATGGTTCGTAAATACATGTCCAGAAAGCCGATATCAAAATATGCATCTCAGCTCTGCTTACATATTTCTCTGCAATTCCTCTCCTATATGCTTCCTCATAATAGTCGTAGGTTGATTGATTCATCTTCTCTACCCAGTCATTGGCAAAATCACTATAGCTAGAGCCGGTAGAATATTTCAGCAGAAGCAAGAAGTCATCATATCTTTCATACAAATAATCAAACCACCACATCATATACTCTTCATTCATATCCCACTCTGCATATAATTCGTGGTCTGACAGCTGCTTTAAATCCCTTGCCATTTTCTCCTCGACAATCTCCGATAAATCATTCACTGTCTGCCTGACAACTGCACTGAATAAGTCGTCCTTTCCCTTATATCTCTTGTATAAGGCTCCTGTTGTAACATCCGCTTTACTGCAGATATCTTTTAAAGATGCTTTCTCAAAACCCTTCTCCAAAAACTCTTCCCGTGCACTAGATAAGATTCTTGGATCAATTGTTTTATCTGGTACTGCCATATCGTGCCTCCATTGATAACCTCATTATCGATAATATGATTATCTTACATTATAATCTTTTGGTTGTCAACATAAAACTTGCTGAGCAGTTTCATTTGTCCTTATAATAACGAAAGGCTCCCGCAGGAGCCTTCCGGACCAGAGGCTTCACAAGTTTCTCCAGTACGATCACTAAGCAAATTCTACTATGGCTTTCTTAGAAAGTCAATCATATTTACTCAAAAATATTATATGCCCCTTCTCCACAAAGCATTCTTCAAATGAATACAAATAAACTCTAGTGTTAAAATCAACACTTTCAAATCTGTCATTGTTTTTCAACCTGGTATACTATCTCTCACACACAATCGCCCATACCCCGTCTGCGGATTTGGATACTTTGTAAATCCGGGCAGTTTGCCGGCTCCTTTTTGGAGATAGGCCTTTAGCTTCTCACCATAAAGATAAGGGTCATTCCCCTTTACAATTCCCCATTCCATCAATAATGCCGCACTTCCAGAGACAAACGGAGCTGCCATTGAAGTACCGCTTTTTATCCCATATCCTCCTCCGGGAAGTGTGCTTTCCACATTGACTCCCGGTGCCACCAAATCCGGTTTGATTTGTCCCGTTATTGTATACCCCCGTCCGGAAAAGGCTGCCATACTGTCCGTATATCCATCATAGGCTCCCACTGAAATTATCTTTTGAGCTGTGGATGGAATCGTAAGAGTGGTATCCACCGCAGGTCTCAAAAACTGGGTAATTGTACTGGTAAGTCCACTGTCCGGCAGCCAAAGGGCATAAAACCCGGTCACAATTTTTCTTGGAATCAGATAAAGACTCCAGGTTCCCCGATCCACATATTCCTCTGTCGGAAGAAAAGAAAAATAAATCTCCTGATTTGTACTGTAAGGAGAAGGTTCTCCAAAAAACACCAATATTTCTGTTTCCCGAATCCGAAACTGGGTTAACCCAAATCGTTGATTCAACGGTCCAATTCTTTCTCCATCTGGATGTTCTAATAAAATATCATACTCATCTACATAGTTTTTCCAAAGCTGCAGATGAAATCCCTGCTCGTAAGGTCCTGTTACAAACTGAATCCGTTCTTCCTGCCCTACTTTAAGAAAACCGGATGCGTGTCTTTTCGCTAATCCTTCATTTCCTGTTCCTGCCACAATCGTTATTTTCCCCAAGCCTGTAAGACTATTCAGGTAAGTCTCCAAAATTGAATTTCCATTATGTGCACCAAAATTATTTCCAAAACTGATATTTAACACAAGCGGGCTGTTTTGCTCTACTGCGTAGCGCACCATAAAATCTGCCCCAGTCATAAGTTGTGTTGTCCTGGGAAAATTTCCATCCGATGGATTTCCCAACTTTACAACAAGAAGCTTTGCACCAGGAGCTACGCCAGTTTTTCTGCCTCCGGATGCCCGGCCATTTCCCACTGCAATTCCTGCAACAAAAGTGCCATGTCCACTTGAATCTGTTTCCGGCACAATCTCCTTTCCTCTTGCCCGTCCCAGGCGAACTGCCTCACTGATTTGTTCACCGGAATAATAGGCACCACCCTGATATCCTTTTGGGGCTTCTCCCTGACCGGTCTGATCCCACAATCCGATTATTCTGGAGCTTCCATCTTCATTTATAAAATCTGGATGAAAAATATCGATACCGGAATCCAATATTCCAATGATAACCCCTTTTCCAGTAAGTTCCCCTTCCGGTGGTGTCAGCTGATAAATACAGGAAACCCGAATTCCCTCTGTTACACTGTATAAAAGTGCTTTCGGTTTCTCAATCAGACTGATCTGCGGATGATAGGACAATGCCTCAATCTGCGCTCTTGTCCCTCTGGTAATTGCATATTGGTTGTAAAGTGTCAAAAAGGAAAGTGACGATTCTTCTTCTATCCTTTCGATTGCACCGGCATATTTTACGATGATTTCCCATGTTTGGTCCATTTCACGATAGCCCAATGATAATTCCGGACTTTTTTGCCGCTGCACACTTTCCGCTTCCATAGATAACAACAGAAGATTTTCCAGCTTTTGATTTTCCATTTTTATCACTCTTTTCATTTTTAATTTTTTTGTGAAAATTATTAAAAAAATTAGGGTTAAACTTGAAATTTCTTGCCATAATTAACAAAATAGTGTATCATAAAAATAATTAATGTATCTATTAACTATATTTTACCGAGGACAAGGAGGTATGTTGTGGATATTTTAAACAACATCGTAACAAGCATTAACAATTTATTAACGGGATCTGTTTTATTAGTTGCCCTGGTGGGAGCCGGCATTTGGTTCTCTTTTAAACTGGGGTGGATTCAGATCAAAGGATTCGGCGAAGGTATGAAAAAGACCTTCGGAGGATTATTCAAGAAAAGCGGAGAGGCTGGAGAGGACGGAATGTCATCTTTCCAGGCACTGGCAACTGCAATCGCAGCTCAGGTCGGCACAGGCAATATCGCAGGAGCTGCAACCGCAATTGCAATCGGTGGGCCGGGTGCCATCTTCTGGATGTGGATCAGCGCATTTCTTGGAATGGCAACCATTTTTGCCGAAGCCACTATGGCACAGAAGTTTAAACAGATCGGCGAAGATGGGGTAGTCACTGGCGGTCCGGTATATTACATACGGGCAGCTTTCAAAGGAACTTTTGGCAAGGTATTAGCGGCCATATTTGCTGTTCTTCTCATATTTGCTTTAGGCTTTATGGGAAATGCAGTGCAGGCAAACTCCATCGCTGCATCCTGGAATACCGCATTCGGTGTGCCTAAGATTGTCATGGGAGTCGTTCTTGCAATCGCTTCCCTGTTTGTATTTACAGGCGGCATGAAGCGTATCGCAAAAGTAACAGAGACAATTGTACCGATTATGGCTGCATTTTATATTGTCGGTTCCCTCATTGTTATTTTTGCAAATATTACCCAACTCCCTATTGCATTACACGATATCGTCATTGGTGCATTCAACCCTTCTGCTGTTGCAGGTGGTGCGATGGGCGCAACGATTAAGATGGCACTTACAAAAGGAGTTGCGAGAGGATTGTTTTCTAACGAAGCCGGTATGGGCTCCACGCCTCATGCCCATGCGGTTGCAAAGGTAAACCATCCGGTTGAACAGGGTTTTGTTGCTATGATCGGTGTATTTATTGACACCTTCGTTATTTTGAATTTGACGGCTCTTGTTATTATTATGACCGGTTCTAGATTATCTGGAAAGAGCGGTGCAGAATTAAGCCAGTATGCATTCTCTACATTATATGGAAAAGGCGGCGAGATATTCATTGCAATTTGTATGCTTTTCTTCGCCTTCTCAACCATTATAGGATGGTATTTCTTTGGTGAGATGAACATCCGTTATCTGTTCGGTGCAAAAGCCGTAAAGATTTACGCCGTGTTAGTCTGTGCCTGTGTTATATTGGGTTCCTTACAGGAAGTAGATCTTGTCTGGAATATGGCCGACTGTTTTAATAGTTTGATGGTTGTCCCAAATATCATCGCCCTATTTGCCCTGACCAATGTGGTGAAGAGTACGAAAAAAGATTATTATGACAACTTTTTGCCTAAGCAGAAATAATAATACAAAGAGTATAAGAAAAAAGCAGCTTTAGAGTAAAAACTCTAAAGCTGCTTTTTTCTTAATGCCGATGGCCGGACTCGAACCGGCACGGCTGTTAACCGCTTGATTTTGAGTCAAGTGCGTCTGCCAATTCCGCCACATCGGCTTATTCGCTTGCTATTCATTCTCTCCCGCGAACATTCTATATATTACCACATTCATCTCTTAAACGCAAGTCTTTTTTTCATTTTTATATATTTTTTTATATATTATTTATCTTTTTGAATAATTTATCGTCTTTTGTTACGTTTCTCTTCTATGATTGTTTCGCAAGTGAGGTACCTGGTTATGTCTACAGGCACCTCCTGTTTTAAAAGTATTTGCGATTGCCCCATAGATTGGATTTTTTTAGATAAGTATACTGGCTGTAGGCCTCTTCTAGTATCTGTTTTTCATTGGGAAAGCGAAGCAAATGATAGGCCTCGTGAAACTTATAATAGCCTGAGTCAACAAAAAATTCTTCTTTTTGTGGCTTGGAGTAATAGCTGTCTGCCATCATTAGATACCAGTGTACACTCTTGACTACAAGATCTATGGGCGTATTAAAGCTATATTGACTCTTGCCTACATATTTTATAATCGATGCACTTGCACCTGTCTCCTCTTTTACCTCCCGAAGCGCGGTCTGTTTAAATTCTTCACCAGGTTCCACCGTTCCCTTAGGAAGCACCCATCCTTCATATTTGTTTTTATAATTCTTATATAAAAGCAAAATCTTTCCTCTGAATATTACCACACCGCCACAACTGGTTGCCTCAATCATCGGATTCCTCCTCTTTGGTTCACCAAAATCCGGTGTGTTCCTCATTTACTATTTAGTATACCTCTTTTTATCTGTAATTTCAAGACAGACTTCCCTGTCTGTCTATTCCTCATCCATGCTATTATTATAATAACAGTCAAATATTTTCTTTGCGATTGGAACAGCATACTTGCTTCCTGCACCGGCATTTTCCACAATCACACTAACTGCAATGTCCGGATTGTCCAGATTGGCATAGCCGATAAACCAGGCATGGTCATCCCCGGAACCGTTTTCTGCAGAACCTGTTTTTCCTGCCGCTTTATATTTATCACTTTTTAAAGCCTCTGCCGTACCATTTTTTACAACCTTGCGGAGAAGTTTTTGCATGATCTGGGCATCCTCTGTCGAAATCAGCCTTTTATATTCCTGCGGTTCATATTCTTTTACGATTTCACCGGTATAATCTGTCTGAGCGCTGATAAGATAAGGTTCCATTAAGACACCGTCATTGGCAATTGCAGAAATAATCAGTGCATTTTGAAGCGGCGTCACTAAAGTGTCTCCCTGTCCAATCACAGTCTGAGGAATCTCACTCTTTTCACTGTCAGAAGATAGAGAATAACTTCCCGATTTTGTCGGCAGTGTAAACGGTATCTCCTGATTATAAAGAAAAGTCTCACATAGATTCCTGAATTGATTCTGATTTAAACCAACTCCAATATTGACAAATGAAGTATTGCAGGATTTCGCCAGGGACTGAGCCAGATTAACTTCTCCATGAGAAGAACCGCCAAAACAGCTGATTTTTACGCTGTTTTTTAAAATTGTACTGTCACAATAATAGGAATAGTCCTCATAATCCTTGGGATTTTCCTGTATAAACTCAAGTGCTGTCAGCACTTTAAAGGTAGAGCCCGGAGGATATAATCCCTGGGTTGCCCGATTTAACAGATTGGATTTACTATCATCACTTACATAAGAGTCCCATTTTTCATCAATTTTGTTTGGATTAAAATCCGGTCTGGAAACCATGGCAAGTACTTCACCGGTCTGTGGATCCATCGCCACAACTGCCCCCTTATAATCTCCTAATGCCTTATAAGCGGCCTTTTGGAGCCGGGTGTCTAATGTCGTAATCACGTTGTCTCCTGGGTTTTTATCTCCTCTTAATCCGTTAAACAATTGAACAAAGGGATTCGCACTAGAGGTAAGCAGTTGATAATTACAAGTACTTTCTAATCCGGATTTTCCATGACTGTCAAATCCAATCACATGGGCAAAGGTTCTGCCATAAGGATATTCTCTGATTTCATTCCCATTCTCATCTATTGTCGTCTCTGCCAGTTCTTTTCCATCCGCACTTAAAATCGTTCCCTTTAAAATGTTTTCACCATAATGAGCCAGTCTCTTATTATAAGGACTGGTACTCACTTTCGCACTGTCATATACCTGAAACCGGATGAGATAAATCATTAAAGCCAAAAACAGGCCTGCAAAAATAAAGGCCATCTGAAGAATATACCTTCCACTGTTTTCCTTTTTACTATCCTTCGGCTCAAAAATACTGACATACCATTTTTTTACAGGTTTT
>JAUNBT010000027.1:0-8452 GCA_030526985.1 Lachnospiraceae bacterium
TCCATATTTATTACATATATCAGACAGTATTTGTTTTAACGTGTTATCGACACCGTTTTTTAACACGGAATATCTGAATTTTGGACACCAGATAATGTGATATTGAGTAAGATACTTACAATGTGAAGCTTTATGATATTGTTCCTTCTCCGTACTCATTCGTTTGTTCTCCTAATTGATATTTTTCTTGAATACCTCTACGCATCAAGTCAAGGAAAGTAATCGTTTTACCTTCTTCGACAGAATAAATGCGGGCAAGGTTTTCGAGTTGATATTTCCATTCAGCAGGGATGGAAATATTTATCTGTATATTATTAGATTTAGATCTTGCCATTTGTCTTTACTCCTTTATGTGAATTTCATCCTTATACATAGATTATATAGTATTTCTATATTAAATTCAAGTAAAAAAAGTGGCTTTTATCCCCATAGCAAGCTATGGGGTTTTCGCCACAAATTTATAACCGGACCTACTACAATAGCCGAGGATTGCAACCAGCATTCCCAAAATACCGATGGAAAAGTTGTTAATCAACATCTCAAAACCGGCAGGCATATGATTCTCCATCTTTTTATCGAACATTTTGATGACCCATCCGGCAAATGGACCAATAATCATAGCGCCCATCAGCATCGGCTGTCCATCTGTACCGCCGACACCGGCGATACATCCCATGCAATAAATGCACCAATATTAGGCATTACCATGGAAGATAGAAATTTTCCAAATTTTTGTACTCCTATTTTTATACTTTCTCGCTCCTTTCCTCAATGAGAGGGCGGACTGATATGATTTATATGAGTTCAACTCCGGATTCTTCGCACTCCTTTATAAATGCAGGATCTATGTTATTTTCTGCGGCAACAATATCCACTGCATCCAGGCCGCAAATGTGAAATGTACTCTTTTTACCTAATTTTGACGTGTCCATCAGCACTATTTTTTGGGAAGACTGCTCTAAAACCTGCTGTTTTAAATAGGATTCCATCAGTACTCCGCAGGAAAAGCCAAATCCGCCATCATAACTTGTAACGCCCAGGATTCCCATATCAAAGCTGACTCTTTTTAAGGTCTCCATGGCTTCCATGCCACAAGTACTTAAGCTGTAAATATTCAGTTCTCCTCCCGGCATAAAAATCTTCGGCTGTTTCAGTTTCGACAACGCCATTGCACAGGTTAAGCTGCTTGTGAAGATAAAATTGGGCTGGTCGGGCCAGTTTTCAGCCAACATGGTAGTTGTGCTTCCCGAATCCAAGAAAATAGTTGTATTCGGGCGAATCAGTTTCAATACTTTTTCTACAATTTCCTGCTTGGCCTCCACATTTCGAATTGCCCTGCGTCCCATTAAATCGTCTGTTCCCAGAACAATATCGACAGATTTTGCTCCGCCATGTACACGCACAATCCGTTTTTCTTCATCTAACTTCTTTAAGTCAGTTCGCAGTGTCATCTCGGATACCCCGGAAAACACTTCCTTTAGCTGTGCAAAGGACACATCTCCTTTTGCATTTACAAAATCCACAATTGCATTTCTGCGTTCATCCATTGAGTCCATAAAATTCCTCCTGCGTCAGTCCATTCCCGCAAAGAGGAATCGACTGACATTATTCTTTTACAAATTCTTTTAAAAGATATTCTTCCGCTTCTGGACACCACAGTCCCTGATTCGCATCTAAAATATCTGCCAATGCTGCAAAACGGGCATCTTCTTTTCCTTTTGCCCTGAAATCTTCCAATGCAGTAAGAGGCATCTCAAGATGAGTGTAAATTAACTTCTTTCCTCCCGGAATTTTAGGAAGATTTAAAGTCGTCTCGGCAGCTGCATCCAATCCTCCGATATGGGTTACCATAACAGCCGGATTGATTCGTTTTGCTGCACTTAATTCCAATGATTCAATCATATCCGCCGTATTACCGCCGGTAGTTCCCATAACATGGGTGGAATTATAATGTACATCATAGAAATTCATGCTTGCAGAAAACTTCGTATCTGTCGGTCCGGCAAAGAAGTTAAGACACCCATCCCGTCCCAAAACGGCACTGCTCTGCTCAACCACCTGTGCTATCGGTGCATAACAAAGGACATCGTCAAATCCGGTTCCGCCGGTCAGTGCACGAAGTTCTTCTACTGGATTTTCCATCTTGCCAGTGTTTACAAAATGAAGTTTAATTCCGTCTTTTGCTGCCTCCTCTACTGGGAAAAGTTCCTCAGCACGGGACAGACGGTCTTCATTCACATCTGTAACCACAATCATGGATGGACGGACATCTCTGTGAAGTGCATAGGTTAATGCTCCCAGTCCCATCGGGCCTGCGCCTGCCATAATAGCAAGCTTTCCATTCTCCTTGATTCCCATCTCGTGGTGATATACACCCATCTTAGTATGGTATGCTGCATTAAATGCACCAATACTACAAGACATTGGCTCCGCCAGGGAAGCTTCATAATAAGCACGTCCCTTATACTCTAACAGACATCCCAATTCCATCACTTCAGCCGGAATAATACAATAGGTTGCATCTCCGCCGAAAAATTCATAAGAATATCCCGGACTCCACATCGTTCCCTTGTAATTTAATGCCGGCTGCAGAGTAAACTTCATGCCCGGTTTAAATTTGTCCTGATGTGCAGCACCGACTTTTACAATGTCTCCAGCAAATTCATGTCCCATGATTGCCGGATGCTCTGCCACATCCTCATGTACCCGCTTATGGCCTGTACCAAGGATGGCGCACTTGTAAGTTGACATACAGATACTGTCGGAAATGACTTTGACAAGAATCTCATCTTCTTTGATCTCAGGCAGTTCAAACTCTTCCAACCGAAGATCATTCGCACCGTGTAACCTTACTGCTCTTGCTTTCATTTTGAAAATCTCCTTTCATTATAACAATTTTGTTTCAACATGCTAACTATTTTCTTTTGTTGTTTCAACATTTTTTTGTGATAAGAAAATTCCTTTTTAGGCAACAAAAAACTGCCATGCACAGCCCCTACAGCCACACATAGCAGTTTTACTTGATTCATAATACACTTGCATTCTTCGTTCCTATTCGTATTTTTTATTCTACTGTTACAACCTTTGCAAGATTTCTCGGTTTGTCCACATCTAATCCTTTGTCAGACGAAACAAAATAAGCATACAGCTGTAACGCTTCTATTTCCAAAAATGGCATGAATGCATCCGAAAGATCCGGAAGTTCTATTACATGATAGCCACCCTCGATCTCTTTAGTCAGTCCGCTTCTGGTAAGAAGTACCACATTGGCTCCACGGGCTTTGATTTCTTTTACATTGGAAAGAGATTTAGCCAAAAGTGGTTTTTGTGTTACTGCTGCAATAACCGGGGTTCCTTCCGTAATCAGGGCAATAGTTCCATGCTTTAATTCTCCCGCGGCATATGCCTCTGTATGGATGTAGGAGATTTCCTTTAATTTTAAGGCTCCTTCCAGCAAAACAAGATAATCCAATCCCCTTCCGATCATGAAAAGATCCGGTGCGGTGACAACTTCTTTTGAAAGAAGATGAATCTCATTTTTCATTTCCAAAATTTTTGTCATTGCATTTGGAAGCTTCTTAAGCTCTCCTAATGCCTCTTTGAATTCTTCTTTTCCCATCAAGCCCTTCAGCGTTGCAGCTTTTAAGGCGAACAGATAAAAGATTAACAGCTGTGTCGTGTACGCTTTCGTACTTGCCACTGCAATCTCCGGGCCCGCATCTGTATAAAGGACATAATCAGCCTCTCTGGAAATGGAAGATCCACGGACATTTAAGATTGCAAGACAGGTCGCCCCACACTCTTTTGCTTTCTTTAAGGCTCCCATCGTATCAATCGTTTCTCCTGACTGGGAAACAGCAATAAAAAGAGTATGCTCATCTACCCGCGTATCGGAATACATAAACTCTGAAGCCATTTCCACATCCACACGCATATTGGCCCATCTTTTTAACAGAGTCTGTCCAATCATACCGGCATGCAATGCAGTTCCGCAGGCAACAATACAGATATGATCAAAGGAATATAATACCTCATCTGGTATTTTTTCCTCTGCAAAGCTAATCTCATCATTCTTAATATAGTGTTCTAAAATCCGTTTGATAGCTTCCGGCTGCTCCATAATCTCTTTTTCCATGAAAAACGGATATCCTTTTTTTCCTACGGATTCCACTTCCCAATCTACTGTCTGGTATTCCGGCTCTATCAGGTTACCTGCCTGATCTGTCATCCTGATAGTACCCTGTTCCATGCAAAGGATACTCTCCTCTGGTAAAACAAAATAGCTTTTCGAAAATTGATACAGTGCTGCCGGATCAGATGCAAGAATTGCATTGTCATCTTTTGTTGTAACCACAATCGGACTCACATTACGGATTGCGAAAATCCTATCCGGAATATCTTCAAACATGATAACAAGAGCATAGGTACCCCTTAATTTTTTTGCCACATGCCAGATTGTTTTCTGTGGATCTCCATCATAATACTTATCAAGCAATGCCGCCACAACTTCCGTATCTGTCTCTGATACCAGTACATCTTCCAATTCATATTCTTCTGTAAGGTCTGCATAATTTTCAATGATACCGTTATGAACTAACGTTACTTTTCCGCTTTTATGAGGATGCGCATTCTGATCACACACTCCGCCATGGGTAGCCCATCTTGTATGACCGATTCCGCAGCCAGACGCATTATCCTCTTCCGGGACAATATTTCTTAAATCACGCACCCGTCCCTTACACTTAAAAATCTCTGTATTTTTCATCTTTTGCGTTCTCATTGCAAGTCCTGCGCTGTCATAGCCTCTATACTCTAATAATTCTAAGCCATTCAATATTGTTTTTTGCGCATTCTGTCCAATAAATCCAATAATTCCACACATATCTATATCCTCATCTTTCTGTAGTCGTTTCATTTTCTTCTATCTTCTTGTCTGTTTTGGACCGAATCTGGCTTCTTTCAAACACAGATTAGATCTAAAACTCCCATCGTATTGGATTTGTTTTGCAGTTACCTGCATATTTGCCAATACGTCTCGCACTGGGAAGTACGAAAGGGCATCCGCCGAATTTTCGATCACCCTTTTCCTCGTGAACCTGTCCTGACACTTGATAAACGTCCATCGAAACAGGTGCATGGCGCTAGAAGAGGAACAATATGAATGCAATTATGTATTATGAATCATGTTGCATATGTAATTTTCAATGTACAACAGAGGATATGCTAACACGAATTAGGAGATTCGTCAAGTTGAAAGCGAATCAGGGACATTCCTGCCTGCAATTCAAGCCAGATCATTTAACTCCAATATTTTCTATAAGATTCCCGAATCAACACCTGTATCTCTTCTTTATATTGTCTTGGAGATTTAATAATACATTCTGATGAATGTGACATTATCCACTTCTTTACAAGCGTTGGGATACTCTTAACTCTTACTGTAAGAACATTCTTGTCTTTTTTTGTCAGGGAAACATGATTCTCTCCGCCAAATGTTTCTACCAGTTCATTCCAGAGAGAAACACTGCATTCTATTTCAAAGTATTCCATTCGTTCTCCATTATTGTATATGTATTTCTCGGCATATTGCTGCGGACTAATACCACCAAAAACTATATCTATTCCACGTTCTAACATACTAATATCTGTCAGATAATCAATCCTAAAATGTGTCAACTGTTCTTCATTTTCAATTTTCGCAATCACATAATAATTTCCATCTGCCCACACAGTAGCATAAGGACTAAAAGAAATTCCGTCACCTTTCTTTTTTTCCAATCTGGCTTCTCTATTGTATTCTAACATTCCAGCTGCCACTTTATTTCCCTGATTGATTGCAATATTTAAAATATCAATATTATAAAACAGCTTCTTATTCTGTATGTTAGTTCTATTCTTTACAAATACGGTCTTTTGGAGCATTCTTTTTTGAAAAATGCTTTGGGTATCTGCTAATTTGTTCATGATAGATTTACTGCTTTCTTCCCGAATCATGTTCGAGGCGGCTACTGCATCACATAGTAATCGAATTTCAGAGGGTTCAAACATCCGATCTACCAGATAATACCCTTCCCGATTATCCCGATAACCTTCAATCTCTATTCCCATACTTTGTAATGCATCTATATTCCGATAAATTGCCCGCCTTTCCATATCGACATCATAGACAGTTTTCAGTTTTTTTCTGATTTTTTCTGCTGACAAAATATGATTTTCATCTGAATATTTTCGTAACCTCATATACACAAAGAATTGTTGCTTTTTGACTAATCATACCGACTTTCTCCATTTCAAAATATATTCTAATTATAAACTGCATCCCTATTTTTATCAACAAATCGCTGTGCTATTTTTAGTACATCAGTTGGCGTACATTTTGCAGTCCTGATTTGTTATACTTCCTTTATCAAAAACAAGGAGGTGCCCATATGAGCATACCACATATTAAAAATGCATTTCATAACATTAAAACAAGCTGTGAACTAAAATTAAAACAACAATATCCTATATCTATTCCAGAAATAGCACAGGAACGACTAGAAAAAGAGCTTTCATTTTTGGAAAATTCTAAATATCTGGATGATTTTGAAATTTTACGTATCATTTCAGAAGAAGCAAGAAAAAGCAACTGTTCTTTTTCCTTAAAGGGAACTCTTCCAGGTTCTTATATCGCCTTTTTATTAAGAGATACATTGCTTGACCCACTACCACCATACTACTATTGTCCTGTATGCGGTCATTTTGAAATAATTGACACAAGGCTGTTCGGCATTGATCTTCCAAAAATCACTTGCCCTGACTGTCAAAGTTCTATGATTTCGAACGGATATCATCTTTCTATTGAAAGCGTTTGGGGATTAGACGGTAAAAAAACAATCAGTTTTGAGTATAATATTTGCTCTGATTTTATTCCCTTCATAAAATGTGCTCTGGAAAAAATTTATCCCGATAATACCATTGCACCTTTGGGGATGCTAACACAACATGCCAACGATAATTATACCGTCATGGAACACTGCGGTTTTCTTATTTTGCCAAATGAATATACTATGGATGATTATCCTGACCTTTTAGGATATTTTGAAGACGGAGAGGCCTGTCTTACTGCCAATCTCCAAGATGTGGAAAGATACGGTTTTCACAGAATTTCCCTTTTGCAAAATCCTATGATAGAAACCTTGATTACCATGCAAAAAAAAACCGGCTTATATATTCGCGAATTATCAAATGCCGATATTTCTTCAATGACTTGGAATGATATTATGAATACTGGCATAATCACTCCCCTTTGTAGAAATCTCTTTACCATGTGCAAACCTAACTCCTTTACTAGCATGGTTTCTACAGTAGCCTGCAGTCATGCTTCTTATCAGGGTATTACACCTGTTCATCCTGATACAAACTATTATGAGATATATCATCTTCTCAACACGTCTGAATTTGGAGAATACCCCTATACAACACGAGAGGATTTTTATGAAGGTGCGTTAAAAATTGGATTTCCGAAAGAAAAAGCTTTTGAGTTCTCTGAGTTTGTTCAAAAAGGAAAGGCAGCTTCAGATAATTCATCACTGCAACAAAAACTAGAAGACTACCATCTTCCTTCCTCTTTAAAAAATGTTGCACAAAAGTACAGATATCTTTTTCCTCGGGCACACTGTGCAGAATATACTATCATCTATGCTCAACTTGCTTTTTACAGAAAGAAAAACAATCGTGCATACAGTTATTTGTTATCTAAAAATCACTTCTAATATGGTAACTGTTTAAAGCCTGTTGCCTAATATGCAAGAAAAGCGACTCAGATGGCGAGTGTTGCTATCTGAGTCTTTGCATAAACGGCTCTTTATTTTAAGTTATTTCTATTTTTTCCATTTTATTTATATTATTACTTGTAAATGTATTTATTTCCTGCTATAATCAATGTTAAATCTAGTAAATTCAGTAAAATCATCTCATCAAGTAATTATCTTTCTTTTCCAACTTATCATTGAAATGCTTGAAGAAAACACTTATAACATTTATAATAAAAGGAGAAAATACACATGACAAAAAACAGTAATACGTCTCATTCCAACGAACAGCCTATCGTGAACCGAAATCACAAGGACCGGCTCTTCCGGTTTATTTTTCAAGATAAGGCATCTCTTTTGATGCTTTACAATGCACTTAACGGAACAGATTATCAGAATCCAGAATTGATGGAAAACTGCCGTCCGCTGATGGAATATTCTGTTTTTATCGAGAAGATTCGCCACTATGAAGCACTATCTTTGAATATTGGCGATGCCGTAACGGCTGCAGTTAACGACTGTATTCATGAGGGCATTTTAAAGGATCTTCTGCTCAAGCATCAAAGTGAGGTGACATCTATGATTTTGGATGAATATAATGAACAGCAGCATATAGAGAACGAGAAGAGATGGAGTCTCGAAGAAGGACTCGCTCGTGG
>JAUNBT010000027.1:8462-22367 GCA_030526985.1 Lachnospiraceae bacterium
CAGGGAGGAAGGCATTCGAATCTTCATTGATACTTTGCTTGAGCTCGGTGTTGACAATAATACTATCCTACAAAAATTAATTGAAAAATTTAATTTAACCGAAAATGATGCGGCTCAATATGTCATAGCAGAGTCAAGCAACAATGTTCCTGCTACAGACAGTAATCAAAAAATATAGTGAGACGTGTACCGCTGAACACCCCATATGAAGCAGCAGAAAGAAACCCTAACGAGGTTTCTTCCTGCTGTTTCTTATTTGCAATATCTATACCGCCATTATTTTCTAATCTTAATATGCACTTCCCGAAGCTGCATTTCACTGACTTCATTTGGCGCACCGCACATTAGATCCTGTGCATTTCCATTCATCGGGAATGGGATGATTTCACGAATATTTTCTTCATTACGAAGAAGCATAATCATACGGTCAACGCCTGGGGCCATACCTGCATGTGGCGGAGCACCGAACTGGAATGCATTATAAAGGGCTCCAAATTTCTGCTTTAAGTCCTCTTCTGTATAACCGGCAATTTCAAATGCCTTCACCATAATGTCTAAGTTGTGATTACGAACCGCACCGGAAGAAAGCTCCACTCCGTTGCATACGATGTCATACTGGTAAGCTAAAATATCTAACGGGTCTTTCGTATTCAGTGCTTCTAAACCACCCTGAGGCATGGAAAATGGATTATGGGTAAAGTTAATTTTCTTTTCTTCTTTATCATACTCATACATTGGAAAATCGTTGATAAAGCAGAAACGATATGCATTTTTTTCACAGAGGTCAAGTCTGTTTCCTAACTCTGTACGAATCTGTCCGGCATAGAGAGCGGCATGCTCCTCTTTGTCCGCGATAAAGAAAATCGTATCTCCTGCTTCTAAACCGGCAAGATCTTTGATCTCTGTTTTCATCTCGGCAGGGATAAATTTATCAATTGGCCCTTTATAACTCATATCATCGAGTACTTCTAAGTATCCTAAACCACCCATTCCAATGGATGTGGCAAATTTCAATAATTTCTCATGGAAGCCTTTGGACATGTCTGCATGCACTTTAATTGCACGGACTGTTTTGTTGTGGAAAGGCTTAAAGGTACATCTCTGGAAAAAGTCGGTCAGATCAAGGATTCTTAAAGGATTTCTAAGATCTGGTTTGTCTGTACCGAACTCTAACATTGCCTGTTTATAGCTGATGATTGGGTAAGGAGCCTGGGTAACTTCAAATCCTTCCGGTGCAAATTTTTCAAAAGCCGCTGTCAGAACTTCCTCGCCAGCTCTAAATACGTCTTCCTGAGTTGCAAAGCTCATCTCGAAATCCAACTGATAGAACTCTCCCGGTGAACGGTCTGCTCTGGCATCCTCATCTCTAAAACATGGTGCAATCTGAAAATATTTATCAAAGCCGGACACCATCAAAAGCTGTTTATACTGCTGTGGTGCCTGTGGAAGAGCATAAAATTTGCCTTTATATTTTCTGGAAGGCACAATATAATCTCTGGCGCCTTCCGGGGAAGAAGCGCAAAGAATCGGTGTCTGAATCTCCAAAAATCCCATCTCTGTCATTTTCTGGCGTAGGAAGCTGATTACCTGGGAACGGAAAATCATATTGTCTTTTACTTTTTTATTTCTAAGATCAAGGTAACGATATTTTAAACGCAAGTCCTCTCTGGTCTCTTTGGAAGTCATCACTTCAAATGGAAGCTGTTTGTATACTTTTCCAAGAATATCGACAGCGTGTGCCTCAAGTTCAATGGTTCCCGTTGGAATCTTCGGGTTGTAAGTATCTTCATCTCTGTGCTCAATTACACCCTCAATGCTGATACAATCTTCTTTATTCACGCCCTCTAAAAGAGTCGTATCTCGCATAACGACCTGTAATACTCCATACATATCTCTCAAATCAATAAAAGATACTCCGCCATGGTCACGAATATTCTCGACCCACCCGGCTACTCTTAGTGTTTTTCCTACATCACCTTCACTGATTTGATCTAATGTCTGACTGCGGTAAATGTTTTCTGTTGTCATCTCTTTCTCCTTTTTTACGATTGCTGGTTTTTTCTGGTTCATTTGCAAGGTTTAGTTCTGGAATTCGTACAAGCACGATTTTAGCTTGTCGGCTCATTGTACAAAAAAAGATGGCTGTCAAATGCAGCCATCTCATCTTTTTATGAAAGCTGCTCATCCAGAACGAAAAAGTTCAGGACGAACAGATCAATTGTCCGCGGTACCACCTGAATTACTGAACAAACTCTGCTACCTGTCTTTCAAAAATGGCAGTGTTTGTTACAGTCACTCGCTGGTTCGTAAATCATCAATAAAAACACCTGTAAAATGTTCCATCATCACGACTTAGAAACCCTGCTGCCTATCGCACAGCTTACGGCTTACCTACTTGATTTCTCCTTCCTACTATCCGGATTCTCTTTCAGCTCGCAGCTCGGAAGTGTTATTCATACAGTTTCATTCTACAGACATTCCACCATCGTCTGCTCTCTGGAAGCGATAAACTATACTACTTCTCTTCGTCAACACCATTGAAAAAAATTATATACTGATTTTTTTTTAATGTCAATGTTTTTTTGAATCACATAATAACATCACTTGAGAAATTGACAATAAAATTTTTAATCCAGCAAATATCCTTCTTTATAAGAACACTCGAGATAACTTAAATTCTCGTAGTACACACCTGTTTTAAAATTTGATATTTCGTCGCTAATAAAAGAAGTGAAAATTTTTATCATCTCTTTTATTTCCTCTCCAGGTCTTGCACAATCCAAAACCATATAACTGTATAATCTTCCAATATCCTGAAATCCAGGAATTTTATATCTGCAATTTATTATAGTATCAAAATTTCCCTGTGGAATCTGATAATCCTCAATTAACTCATCACTGACCTGTTCAAAGCTCAAGCAGTGATTGACATCTGCAGTACACAGCTGCCTTCTAATCCCCTCTTCTCCCAGACTTTCTACAATAACTCCTCTTTTATTTTTTGTCTTTCTCGCTGTATATTCAACAAGTGCACATACATAAAATAAGTTATTTTTTTCTTTATCCGTCATAAACTACCTCACTTCCTGTAAATGTCAGGCAATCTAAAGCTTCTAATGTATGGAAACTGATTTGATGTGTCGGATAGCGAAATTCTGCCAATACCCAAAACTGCTTTCTTGTTATTACTCTCGTCAAAAAATCATTCACATAATTCCATATTGTATCATTTGCCATCGGACCTTCTACTATATCATATCGATGTACCTTTCCACTCCTGCATTCTGCAATAAAATCCAGCCAATCATCTGTCATTTCATCAAATTTAAGTATCTTCAATCCATCTTTAGGTTCATAATTATAATAATTAATAATCGGCTCGTTTGCCCGCCGATTAGCCCATCGAACAGCCTGTTCCATATTGTTCGTGCAGTAAAATCCCCAAGAAAAATCCTTTGTATACTTTGTTTTTCTTACTTCTGGAAATTCAACAATCTGTCCACTCGCATGATATAAGACCATATTAATCACCTACCTGTCTCTTAAATATCTTCATTATAAGCGACTACTTACTGAAAGGAAAGTATTTTTACATATTTATCATCAAGTGCCTTTTATATATTTGTCATCAAGAAATTAGTTCAGCTTTCAGAACTAATCTCGCCTCTCGCCAGGTACACCTTTCAAAAAGAGGATACATCCAGGCGGTTAGCCTTTTTGCATCCTCTTTTGTATCTCTTTTTATCGACCCGCAGCCTCTTGTCGTGTCAAGGCACGCTTTAATGCGGCCTCAGCACGAGCAATGTTGACTCCGTCTTTGTGTCCGTCTAAACGGGATTTAGCTCTTTTGTAAGCTTCTTTGGCACGATCTAAATCAATCTCATCCGGCCATTCTACTGTCTCGGCGAGAATTGTCACTTTATCCTGCTTGATTTCCATAAAACCGGAGATCAAAGAAGCTTTCTTCTTACCGGATGGTTCTGTTATAGTGAGAACTCCTGGGGCAACAATCATCGTCATAGGGATATGCTCTGCATAAATTCCTACATCGCCTTCTGTTGTAGTAAGTTCCACCATTGTCACATCCCCTTCGTAAAAGGTACGATCCGGAGCTACGACCTCCAATTTGAATGTTTTGTCTGCCACTTGATCACCTACTTCACTCGATTAAGAACGTCATCAATGTTTCCGGCATTTAAGAACAGTCCCTCTGGAATATCGTCGTATTTTCCCGATAAGATTTCTTTAAATCCCTGGATTGTCTCGGAAAGGGGTACATATTTTCCACCAGTTCCGGTAAACTGCTCCGCTACGAAGAACGGCTGGGATAAGAAACGCTGAATCTTTCTGGCTCTCGCTACTAACACTTTATCATCCTCGGACAGCTCATCCATACCAAGAATTGCAATAATATCCTGAAGTTCTTTGTATTTCTGTAAAATAGCCTGTACTCCACGGGCCACCTGATAATGCTCTTCCCCAACAACTCTCGGGTCTAAGATTCTTGAAGTAGACTCTAAGGGGTCAACCGCCGGATAAATACCCTGCTCTACAATAGAACGGGAAAGTACAGTTGTCGCATCTAAGTGGGCAAATGTTGTTGCCGGAGCCGGGTCAGTTAAGTCATCGGCCGGCACATAAACTGCCTGTACAGATGTGATAGAACCATTTTTTGTAGAAGTAATACGCTCCTGCAAAGCACCCATCTCTGTCTGTAAAGTAGGCTGGTATCCTACAGCACTTGGCACACGTCCAAGCAGGGCAGATACCTCAGAACCTGCCTGAGTAAAACGGAAAATGTTATCAATGAATAACAACACATCCTTTCCACCCTCATCACGGAAATTCTCTGCAATCGTAAGTCCAGTAAGCCCTACCCGCATACGTGCTCCCGGTGGTTCGTTCATCTGACCGAATACCATGGCTGTTTTTTCGATAACGCCAGATTCTGTCATCTCGTTATAAAGGTCATTTCCCTCACGGGTACGTTCTCCAACGCCAGTAAATACAGAATATCCGCCATGCTCTGTGGCAATATTACGGATTAATTCCTGAATCAATACCGTTTTTCCTACACCGGCACCGCCAAAAAGACCAATCTTTCCACCTTTCTGGTAAGGACACAGAAGGTCAACGACTTTGATTCCTGTTTCTAATACTTCTGTCTCTGTCGCCTGCTCTGCAAAAGTCGGTGCTTTTCTGTGGATTGGTTCATATTTTACTCCTTTGGGAGCTGGTTTTTCATCGATTGGTTCCCCGAGTACGTTAAAGATACGGCCTAATGTTGCCTCGCCAACAGGAACTGAAATTGGTCCCCCTGCTGCCTCTGCATCCATTCCCCGTACCAAACCATCGGTTGGACCCATCGCAATACATCTTACGGTGTCATCGCCCAGATGCTGTGCCACCTCGACAACAAGTCTGCTTCCATCTTCTTTTGGAATATTAATCGCATCATTAATCTCCGGCAGATTGTTATCACTGAATTTTATATCAAGGACGGCACCGATAATCTGAGTGACTTTTCCAACATTTTTGTTTGCCATATTTTTTGCTTTCACTCCTTTGTTCATCTTCGTTTCATCAGCTGATTGCTTCTGAACCGGAGATAATTTCGGTTAATTCCTGTGTAATTGCACCCTGACGGGCTCTGTTATAAGCAAGAGAAAGATTGGAAATCATCTCATCTGCATTGCTCGTTGCAGAATCCATAGCCTGCATTCTGGCACCATTTTCACTGGCAACTGATTCCATAAATGCACCATAGATCAGACTGTTAATGTATTTTGGTACAATCAAATCCAGGGCTTCTTCCGGAGCCGGCTCAAAATTCATCGGTGCCACTTTCTTTCCTTCTTCTATCTGTTCTTCGGAAAATTCTGCGGGAAGCAGCTTCATCACGATTGGTTCATGGACTACCGTATTCTTAAAGCGGGTATAGGCAAGATAAATCTCCCCTACCTCGCCGGAGGAATAGGCTTCCAAAACTGTTTTACCCAACTTCGCTGCATCCTCAAATAGAGGCTCATCAATCATTTCTGAATCATCTTCAGCAATCTCATAGCCACGGCGGCTCAAAAATTCAATTCCTTTTGTACCAACACCGTACACTACAGTATCTTCTGCTTTCAGGCCTTCCTCCATGACTGCTTTTACAACATTGCTGTTATAGCCGCCTGCAAGACCGCGGTTTCCGGTAATGACAATGACCGCCTTCTTATCGGAACCGTTGTGATTCAGGTAAGGGTGATTGATTCCTCCCGCCTTTTCAAGGATAGAAGTCACTGTAGCAAACATTTTATCAAAATAGGGTTTGGCATTCTCCGCCTGTACCCTGGCCCGCTGCAGCTTAACAGTGGAAACAAGCTTCATGGCCTTTGTAATCTGCTGTGTACTCTGGACACTTTCTTTCCGCCTTTTTATATCTCTCATAGACGCCATGACATGTCACCTCTTCCACTATTTTAAATATTCTGCTTTAAATTCAGTAATTGCTTTTACAAGCAACTCTTCCTTATCCGCTTCTAACTGCTTTGTCTCCCGGATTCCGGCAAAAATCTCCGGATATTTGGTATCGATATATTCGAATAATCCGTCCTCGAAATCCATAATCTTTTCTACCGGAACATCCAGTAAATATTTTCTTGTTACAGCAAAAATAATCGCCACCTGTTTTTCAACCGGCATTGGCTTGTACTGGGTCTGTTTTAAGACCTCTTTGATACGCTCACCCTGGGCAAGACGTTCCTTCGTATCCGCATCCAACTCAGAACCGAACTGGGCAAAACTAGCCAGCTCACGGTACTGGGCAAGCTCAGTACGAATCGGACCTGCGATTTTTTTCATTGCCTTAATCTGAGCTGCACCACCTACACGGGATACGGAAAGACCGGCATTAATTGCAGGACGGAATCCGGCATTAAACATCTCTGTCTCTAAGTAAATCTGACCGTCTGTGATAGAAATAACATTGGTCGGAATATAGGCAGATACGTCTCCAGCCTGTGTCTCGATAATTGGCAGTGCCGTAAGGGAACCGCCGCCTAAAGAATCTGCCAGTCTGGCAGCACGCTCTAACAGTCTGGAATGGAGGTAAAATACGTCTCCAGGATAAGCCTCACGTCCCGGTGGTCTACGAAGAAGTAAGGACAGGGTACGGTATGCGGTTGCATGCTTACTTAAGTCATCATAGATTACAAGCACGTCCTCTCCATTCTCCATCCACTCTTCCCCGATTGCGCATCCAGAATAAGGAGCAATATACTGAAGGGGAGCCAGTTCACTGGCTGTAGACGCAACAACTGTCGTATAAGGCATTGCATCGTATTCCTCTAATGTTTTTACAATATTGGCTACGGTAGAAGCTTTCTGCCCAATTGCCACATAAATACAGTGGACCCCCTGACCTTTCTGGTTAATAATCGTATCCACTGCAATGGCCGTCTTACCTGTCTGACGGTCACCAATGATCAGCTCACGCTGACCTCTTCCGATTGGCACCATGGCGTCAATCGCTTTAATACCTGTCTGCAAAGGAGTATCTACCGGTTTTCTGGAAATAACACCGGAAGCCACACGCTCAATCGGTCTGGTCTTCTTTGCATCAATTGGACCTTTTCCATCAATAGGCTGACCTAGTGCATTGACAACACGTCCGCTTAAGGCATCCCCTACGGGAACCTCAACGACTCTACCGGTTGTCTTTACTGTATCGCCTTCACTTATATTTTTCTGATCACCGAGCAAAACGGCACCAACGTTATCCTCCTCAAGGTTTAACACCATGCCGAAGACTTCTCCTGGAAATTCCAGAAGCTCTCCCTGCATTGCGCTCTCCAAACCATGAATACGGGCAATACCGTCAGCCACCTGAATTACTGTTCCTACATCAGAGGTGTTAAGCTTTGTGGAATATCCTTTGATCTGCTCTTTAATCACAGAACTAATCTCTTCTGGTTTTAAATTCATGGAGCTTTTGCACCTTCTTTCTATTTATTGAAGCTGAATTTTTGAGAGTGATTTTTTCATCTCTAAAAGCTGTGTCCGAATGCTGGAATCAATTACCCGGTCTTCAATCCGGAGTACCAGCCCGCCGATTAATTCCGGCTCCACCTGGTAATTCATCTCGAACCGATGGTATTTTGTCAGAGATAAGAGCCTTTCCTCCACTGCCTTTTTCTGCTCCTCACTAAGAGGTACGGCAGAGGATACAAAAGCGGTTCCTATTCCCTGATATTCCTTCGCTTTGTGAATAAAATAGGTGAAGATTCCATCTAAATCTTTCTGTCTTCCTTTTTCCAGTACAAGTACAAGAAAACCAGTCATGTCATCTGAACATCTTCCCTTGAAAATGTTCTCAATCAGATGAATCTTCTCTTCTTTATCTACTTCAGGATGGGAAAGAAGCCGGCCAAGTTCTTCATTTTCATTGAAAATCTTTTTTACTGCCTGCACTTCCTCCAGCATGGCTTCCAGCTTATTTTCCTCTAGCGCCAGCTCAAATAGGGCATCTCCATAGGTCGTGCTCACTAGCTTAGCCATGTGTTATCACCCATCTCCTTTAATGTTTCTTCAATTAAAGCATTCTGTTTTGTTTCATCTAAAGACACAGTCACGATCTTACCTGCCATAAGGGCGGCAACCTCGATAATCTGCTGTTTTACTTCATCTTTTGCCTTCTTTTTCTCAAGTTCAGCCTCCTGATTCGCATGGGCAATAATCTTAGCGGCCTCTGCTTTTGCATCAGCTACGATTTCATTTTCCCTTGCTAATGCTTTCTTTCTGGCTTCACTTAAAAGTAAGTCGGCTTCTTTGTCTATGTTTTTCAGTTTCGCTTCGTATTCGGTTCTGTACTCATCTGCTTCTTTTCTGTCCTTTTTGGCATTCGCTATTTCGTTTGCCACTCTCTCCTTACGGTCGTTCAATATTTTTCTGACCGGTTCATAAAGAATATAACTAAGAAGAATAAAAAGGAGCAAAATCGCAATAATCTGAAAGACCATCTGGGACAGTAACTGCCAATCCAGACCAAATATTCTGCCTTCTGCTGCTAAAAACACATCTACGCCTCCCTTCTGTTTGTTAGATACAGGCTATTTTAATTTAATTTACCTAACAGTGGGTTCGCATATAAGAGAATCAGGGCGATAACCAGACCATAAAGACCTGTTGTCTCGGCAACGGCCTGACCTAATAACATGGTAGATGTAATATCTCCCTTTGCACCCGGATTGCGTCCTACTGCTGCTGCACCCTGTCCGGCTGCGTAACCCTGTCCAACACCAGGTCCGATACCTGCGATCATCGCAAGACCTGCGCCAACTGCGGAACAAGCTAAAATTAAACCTTCGTTTGTAATATTACTCATATCAATTCCTCCTAAAAAATTTTCATTTCTTTTACTTTTTACGCATCTGCGTCAAGTTTCTGTGTGATAAATACCATTGTCAGCATGCTGAATACATAGGTTTGAATTGCCCCTGAAAACAGGTCAAAATATCCATGCAGTGCAACGGGAATACCCAATTTTGCGAACCATGGCAATAAACCATAGTAGAGCCCCAGCATAATCGTTCCTGCCAGCATGTTTCCGAAGAGACGAAGCGACAGAGAAAGCGGGGTTGCCAGCTCACCGATCAAGTTAATCGGGAACAAAAACGGCAATGGCTTAAATAAATCTGTAAACGCACCAAGCTTACTTGTCTTAATAGCAGCATATTGAATCAATATAAATGTGATCACTGCCAGACCAATCGTCACTGCATAATCCGCAGTCGGCGGTCTTAAGCCGAACAGCCCGGATATATTTGACAAAAATATAAAAATCATCAATGTCAAAATGTAATTGGCGTATTTGCGGCTGTGTGTACCCATGTTATTTGTTACCACGCCGTCCAGAAATTCAATGAGCAGCTCAACTACATTCTGGAATCCACTCGGTGCATCCGGATCGCCTTTTAATACACTTCGTCTGGCTATCAAAGCAAAAATCAAAATCACTGCCATAACGATAATGGTCGTTACATGTGTCGTACAGATAGATACAGTATGACCAAAAAAGCTGTAATCTACATAGCTTTGAATCATAAAATCAGTACTTGCATCCTGACTGGCAAGAAAGACCGGCGATAAAGCTGCTGTCCCAAATCCCATACATTCACCTTCCTTCCTTTCGTAATTTTTTAGTTATATACAAATTAGTATACGGCTGACAAAATGCTGCAATCTTCAATCCTAAAATTCCCGTAATGACTGCCGGAAAGCTTATAATCTCCAATCTCATCCCTGCAAATGCCGCTGCTAACATAACTAACCATCTGATCAGACTTCTTTTTCTGGAGTACTTTACCGCATCTTGTTCCGGCATATCCAATGCACTGTCGATGCTGGTAAACATATGCCACGCCATAAATGCGGCAGCGGCACATCCTAAAACCAATCCTATTGTATAGGATAACCGATTTTCCACAAAAATAAGTCCTACTATCTCAAATATTATAAAATATAGAGTAATTCCAATGAATAGATCCATCAGGGTCTCAATCGCCCCATTTGTCTGTCTGTTCATCCTTTTTCTCCTTATGCGGGTCCTCATTGGCATGCCGGACCAGAGTATAGACAGATCGAAATCCGCCTCCGATACCCAAAATTAAAAAAACAGGAAATAACCGGGTCGAAAATCTTTCATCCACCCAGGCTCCCAGCCATGCCATAAGAAAAATCGGAACCATCATGCTGATTCCCAATTGAGAAATCAATGCTAATGTCTTTACGACCTTTGGATCGAACATATCTCCTTCTCCTTTCTTTTTGCACAGCCCCCTGCCAAAGGGATTTTCACTTCTTTGTATTATTTATTTTATCATCAAAACATGTCTCTATCATATGTCTAATTGTGACAAAACAGATTTCATATTCTTCACTTTCTTTTCCATAAGGGTCTGGGATTCCAACCTTGGCCCCTGCGAATTCACTCAGGGTGGCAATGGTCTTATCTTCCCCTGAAATTGCTTCCCCGAACTCCTTTAAAACTTTTTCCTTTTCCTCTGCCGTAATGGTAAGGATTAGATCTGCTGCCTTTACATCCTCATCCGTCAACTTACTTGCCTGAAAGTCCCGGATTGCATAACCTGCTTCTCTAACCACGTCCGCCGCTTTCGGATGAACTGGTTCTGGAAATAGAACTACAAGTCCTCTTGAAACAACCTCCACATCTTCTAGATGATTTTCCATACACAACTGATGTAATACCACTTCCGCCATGAAACTTCGATCTGTATTGTTGGTTCCCACTATAATGATGTTCTTATATTGACTCATATAGCCACCTCCTATACCTTCTACACCTTTATTATCTGATAACCTGCTGCTTTCAGAATTCGGTTTCTGATTGCGCCGTAAAATTCCCCCTCCTCAAAACTTTCTCCATAAATCACCTGCACGCCTAACTGGTCCATCTCCCGTAAAGTTCCATATAGATTCGCTGCAATCTTTACCGGTTCGATTCTGCTTCCCAAATCTCTGATAATGTCGGCACAGTACTGATTTATATTCTCTGTTGTTCCAATAATCCCCGTCTTATAACCCTCGCTTTGCTTTTCCTTCACAAGGGCATTGATTTTTTTAATAACCTGTCCGCTCTCTCCCTCCACCAGAAACATATCGCCTGCCGGAGCATAATGGCGGTATTTCATTCCCGGTGCCTTCGGCTTAAGCTCTGCTGCCATCGGTCCTCCAAGAATCGC
This sequence comes from Lachnospiraceae bacterium, assembly GCA_030526985.1. Taxonomy (GTDB): domain Bacteria; phylum Bacillota; class Clostridia; order Lachnospirales; family Lachnospiraceae; genus SIG292. The sequence goes on from JAUNBT010000027.1 coordinate 20,207, forward strand.
CGGATCAATTGAAACACCGGATACCACTTCTTCAATCATCGCCGGAGTAATATAGCCTGGTCTTAAGATTACCGGCTTTTCCCCCGTCATATCGATAATAGTGGATTCAATCCCGATTCCAACCTTGCCGCCGTCCAAAATAAGAGGGATTCGTCCCTCCATATCTTCCATAACATGGGCCGCCGTCGTCGGACTGGGCCGCCCGGAGCGGTTCGCACTGGGTGCCGCAATCGGAAGACCACTTCTTAAAATCAGTTCTCTTGCCACTGGATGGCTTGGCATTCTCACCGCAACCGTCGAAAGTCCCCCTGTTGTCTCCAATGGAACACTCGGATGTTTCGCCAATATAATGGTCATCGGTCCCGGCCAAAATGCCTCCATAAGCTTCCTGGCATTTTCCGAAATCTCACTTACAATCCCGGAAAGCTGCTCAAACTTTGCTATATGTAAAATAAGCGGGTTATCGGAAGGTCTTCCCTTGGCTGCATAAATCTTTGCTGAAGCCGATGCATGCATTCCATCTGCACCGAGACCATACACAGTCTCAGTCGGGAAGGCAACTACCTCCCCGTCCTGCAAAAGCTTTGCTGCCCGGTCTAATATCTCCCGACCCGCTGCTGTTCTTAAATCCTTACTCTGTATCTCAATCAATTCTGTCTTCATACTGCCATATACCCTAATGTTCTACATGACCTTTCTCTTCTAACACAGCAATCACCTGATCTACATACTTTTCACAGATCTCATCTGTTGTCGCTTCCACCATCACCCGGATTACCGGTTCTGTGCCACTTTCCCGCACCAGAATCCTGCCATCCTCTCCTAATGCTTTCTCCACTGCTGCTACTGCTGCCATAACATCCTCATCTGCCTGTGCCTCCGGTTTACTCTTAACCCGGACATTCTTAAGAAGCTGTGGATAAATCTTAACCGGTTCCGCCAACTTACTGAGCGACTCTTTCTTCTCCATCATAACTTCCATAATCTTTAAGGAAGTTAAAATGCCGTCTCCCGTAGAAGCATGCTTACTGAAAATAATATGCCCGGACTGTTCTCCGCCAAGACAATTATTGTTTGCTACCATGTTCTCATAGACGTATTTATCTCCCACTGCGGTCTTCTCATAATCAATTCCAATCTTATCAAATGCCTTATACAGTCCCAGATTGGACATAACTGTCGTAACAACGGTATTATTCTTAAGAGTTCCCGTCTCCTTCATATAGCGTCCGCATACATAAAGAATCAAGTCACCGTCAATAATTCGTCCTGTGTGATCCACGGCAATACACCGGTCTGCATCTCCGTCATAGGCAAATCCCACATCCAGACCTTTCTCCAGCACAAAATCTCTCAGCACATTGATATGGGTGGAACCACAGTTGGTATTAATATTCGTTCCATCCGGTTCATTGTGAATTACATAGGTTTTAGCACCTAATGCATCAAATACATTCTTTGCAATAGCAGAGGAACTCCCGTTAGAACAATCCATACCTACCCGGACTCCTTTAAAGGATCTTGTCGCAAGGGAAATCAGATATCCAATATAACGGTTTCTTCCCATCACATAATCCACAGTCCGACCGATATTCTCCTTCACTGCAAAAGGAACCTCGCCCCAGATGCCATCAATATATGCTTCGACTTTTGCCTCCACATCTGCCTCTAGCTTCTCGCCCTTTCCATTGATTACCTTAATTCCGTTATCATAAAATGGATTATGGCTCGCAGAAATCATAATACCACAGTCGAATTCCTCTGTTCTTACCACATAAGAAACACTCGGTGTTGTCGTCACATGAAGCAGATATACGTCAGCGCCGGAAGCTGTAAGTCCAGCAACCAAAGAATATTCAAACATATAGCTGCTGCGTCTCGTATCTTTCCCGATCACGATTCTCGCCTTGTGTTCCTGTCCGTAATACCATCCTAAAAATCTTCCTACTTTATATGCATGCTCTACTGTAAGCACAACATTAGCTTCCCCACGGAAACCATCTGTTCCAAAATACTTACCCATATGAATTATTATCTCCTTTAATCATCGTTAGCGTATAAAACCGCTTGTAACCTAGTTTACCAAATATTCTCCCATTATTCAACCGTTTTTCACAATTATAAAGCGCATAAAATCTCTGTCACTAACCTCTTAAAATCT
>JAUNBT010000278.1 GCA_030526985.1 Lachnospiraceae bacterium
AAGGCTTGTAAAATCGACAGTTGTGTGATGTGGCAGCGCAAAATAAGTATCCTTATCATAATCTATAATGTAATATCCCCCCCTTTTTACTGTTTCATCTATTGAATACTCATATTGCTTTAATCCCTCTGTAAATTTGTCATTACTTCTTTTTGCACTCTGATTCCATATAAGAAATCTTGTACCAAACATAATTACAACAAGTGCAATTGCAACGATTACAATGTTTTTTCCTATTCTTCCAAATTTAATCTGATTATTTAATTTTTTTGCCATCACTTTATTCTCCTTAAGCATATGATCCAGGGAGATGTTAAAGTCATCACTAATTTGGACCAATGTCAACAAATCCGGATAACTCTTTTCATTTTCCCAATTTGAAACTGTTTGTCTAGTTACATGAAATAATTTTGCAAATTGATCTTGTGTCATATTATTTTCTTTTCTAATATTTTTGATTGTCTGACCCAATTGCATTTATTTTGTCCTCCTTGCTTTCATTATGCTTTCAGTATATAAAAATGACTAGCAACTCATCTTTTACAAGTTCTTTCATTGGGAGCAAAGAATCTTTGCATGTCCCATTTTATGCGCTTTTCACTCGTATTTTTTCGAATATGACCATTATAACAATTCGTGCCTACTTAAGCAATTCACTTTCTGCGTCATCTAAAAAAGCACTTTCGTCTTGTCAAGCAAATCTATAACCGATATAATGGATGTAATCAACAAAAATACAAGCCAGTGCATTCTATTTTCGTGAAAGAAGGTGAGCGAAATGTTAAAAAAATTGCCAATCGGTCTCGATGAATTCCATAAACTTACATTAGATGATTATTACTATGTGGATAAAACCATGTTTATCGCAGATTTATTGAAAGGAAGTGGCGAAGTAAACCTTTTTACCCGCCCCCGCAGATTTGGGAAATCTCTTAATATGAGTATGTTAAAAGAGTTTTTTGAAATTGGGACTGATAAAGGCATTTTCTCAGAATTAAATATTTCCTGTAATACAGATATTTGTAACACCTATATGGGGCAATTCCCTGTCATCTCAATTACACTGAAAAATGTAGACGGTCTTAACTATTCTCAGGCTCTTTCATCCTTGTGTAAAGTCATCGGAAAGGAAGCACTCCGTTTTCGTTTTCTTTCAGAAAGTGAAAAGTTATCTTATGAGGAGAAACAATTATATTTACAGTTGATTCAGGTAGGGGATGGTCAAAAAAATGTTTTCAAAATGTCTGAAGATGTGGCAATCAGCAGTATTCAATTATTATCTTTCCTTTTAGAAAAACATTATGGAAAGAAAACAATTATTTTAATAGACGAATACGACGTACCGCTAGACAAGGCATTTCATCATGGTTACTATGATAAAATGGTTTTTCTGATTCGAAATTTTTTAGGTGAGGCATTGAAAGGAAATTCCAGTTTACAGTTTGCAGTATTAACCGGCTGTCTCAGGATTTCTAAAGAAAGCATTTTCACAGGATTAAATAATCCCAAAATACATGGAATTGAGGACGAACAATTCAGTGAATATTTTGGATTTACTCAGGAAGAAGTCAGCAGACTCTTAGCATACTATAGATTATCCAGCCATATGGATACAATGAAGGAATGGTATAATGGATATCAATTTGGAACCACTTCGATTTATTGTCCATGGGATGTCATCAATTATTGTTACGCCTTGAATGCGAATGCTGCTGCCGAACCGGAAGACTATTGGGCTAATACCAGTGGCAATGATATGGTGAAACGTTTTATTTCCCTGGCAAATCAGACAACCCGCAATGAAATTGAAACATTAATTGCAGGCGAATCCATTACAAAAGAAATCAACAAAGAACTTACCTACAACGAATTAGACACGAACATCGAAAATTTGTGGAGTGTTTTGTTCATGACCGGTTATCTAACCATAAAGGAAAAAATATCTTCCAAAAAAATGTGTCTTGTCATTCCTAATCGAGAAATACTTGATTTGTTTGTGAGTACTATTCAAATATGGTTCAAGGAGCAGATCAATGCCGAACCGCAAAAAATAAAGGCTCTCTGCAAGGCATTTCTTCAAGGAGACACCAATATCATACAGCAGAGTATAACAAAGTATCTAAAACAAACCATCAGCATTCGAGATACCTTCACACGAAAAGCCCACAAAGAGAATTTTTATCATGGAATTCTTCTCGGCTTACTCAGTTATCCCGATCAATGGATTGTAAAATCAAATGCAGAATCCGGTGATGGATATAGCGACATCGTAATTATGGATATGGAATCGCCTTTTATAAAAAGCGCTGCCAGGTAGTATTAAAATAGCAAATTTCAGAAAGCACCTTAAAGGGTAGCTTTCTGAAATTTATCCTAAAACTCATGTGACTGTTTTTTTCTTTCTCTTATTGACTGTATATAGTCCTCAATCAACCGCTCCTGATAGCCGGCCTTTTGGCTTTGTTTTATATATTCTGAAAAATGAATCAATTGCGGCGTAGACAGATTTCCTAGTTGGCTTAATCGGTTTTTCTCCAATTTTACAGACGATACTGCTTTTTCATAGTATTTTTCTTCATAAAGCCATAGGTGAAAAGCCTCTTCGTATCTTTCTTTTAACCGGTCTGCAATCCCCAATCCTTCCGGGTCAAAATCCCCGGCATAAAGAAACTCAAATCCATTTTCCTTTAGCAAATCCAGCAGAACAAAGGCAGCGAGGTGAAGCTGTCCATTTGTACATACCACAGAAATATTTTCCGGAAAATAATCGATCAGCGCAGAGAAAACTGATGGATTTTCTACAACATATATTGTCTTTTCTCTTCCATATGCTGTTTCCAGATTTCCCAGCATAAACAATGACATATGGATCGGTTCCTTTTCTTTCCTAAATCCCTCCAAACCTGAATGGGGCTTTCCATCTTCTTTTATTCCACAAATACCATACGTCAGAACATAATTCCACAAATCATCTTTTAAAATACCAACCCGGTACAAACAATGCCAATTTCTTTCTGCCGCCGACAATTCATCTTCTATTTTTGTCCCACAACTTAGAAAAGTCATCCACAGCTTCCCTGCAAATTCTGTTTCATCGAAATAATGGGGATTTCCTGTGATTTTCGCAGCAAAAACCGGCAATCTCATCTTAGTGTGTCTCTTTACTGGAAAATGATTGGCAGCCTGGGATATATTAAAAAGAACCTTTTTCAGTTCTTCCTTATCCTCTATGTATTTCCGATATAGAAGCTGATATCCGTTTCTTTTCTTTTCCAAAGTATCCTCTAACCAGCTTCTCATCTCTGGGCAATCTGTCTCACTTAGGATGGTTTCGAAAAAGGAACTCCAGTTTTCCTGAAATAGTTCCTGCTGTTCTCGTTTAGTTTTGATATCCTCTCCAAAAAAAGCAAGGAGGAGCTCTTTTAATGAAATATCCCCAAAACGGCTGTTCTTTAAAGCCTTCTCAAATCTCCCTGCTGTGATCTTAAAGGAACCGTCGGAAGCCGGTTTTATCGCACCTAAAAAGCCTTCCAGTTGATCAATTTCCTCTTTTGAGACAGAAAGAATCACCGCAGTTCCTCCGATATGACCCAGGCTGACATATTTTTTTCGGAATTGCTCCATTAATTTTTCATATACCGGATACTGCTTTAGATACAGCACACATTCTTCCAGTAAATTCATAAAATTTTAATCCTCCTGATTTCTATGCACCCTCCGTTACAATAGAGCGCATCGTGCCATCCCATTGGTATCGAATCACTGTAACAAAATTGACATT
>JAUNBT010000279.1 GCA_030526985.1 Lachnospiraceae bacterium
CCTTCGCATTTCAACCCACTAATAGAATATCCGTTACCGTCAAATTTCCCATGAAAACTTGGTATAGGCTCCCATCCTTTACCTCCATTATAAAAATTACCGTCAGCCATGAAGTCCGCATCTATAAACTTTATATCATTCATCAGTATATAGTACACATCACTACTATAGGGTTTATTTCTTATACCATTCAGATCAGCTTTCGTATAAATACCGACACTTCCTTCAGGTAATACCGTGATTCTACCGGTTCTAATCTTAATTGGATTACTGATTTCACCAACATCAATAGTGTCGGTTTCCTTGGCTCTTTGAGTAAATTCATAAGTTGTAAATGAATCTAAAGTAAAAATGCAGCTATCTTGCCATTCTCCGCCTTCATACTTATATTCATATCCATCAATGCTCTCCAGAGTTATTACGTTTCCCTCGACAGACTTAACTTTAGGAACTTCCGGCTCTGTGCTTGATACTGCTTTTGTCTTTATTACTAACTTCTCACTCGGAGCACTGGCTGGTGTACTATCTGTTTCCGCATACCTTTGATATATGCTGTATGTTGTATCTGGCTTGAGATTATCGAAAATGTAACTAGCCTGCCAAGAGGCACCATCATCAATACTATATTCACAACCATCAATTGCCACCAATACAATTTTATTGCTTGTTACAGATTTCACTTCCGGCTTAACCGGAGCAGCGGGCATTGTACTTTCTTCGTTAACAGCATTATTTTGTATGCTGTTCTTGTTCAGCGTTATTGACTCATTAGCAAAGCAAGTCGCCTGTGTAAAGCACATTATTAGACAAATTACCAATATCTTAATTAAAAGCCTACTTTTCATTGATACACTCCTTCGCATCTATCACGAAACTTGTTTTCAAAGCATCCGCCGCTCTTTTCATAGAATCCTTTATTTCATAATGTTTTCTATCGCTTTATCGGATATCAATGATGGACCTCCTAATATCACAACTCTCGTCAAGTCAAGATTTGCTGCGTATTCTTTTGCAAAACCTATATTGGCCTCATCTGTTAAAATCAACGGACCATTTAACTTCATCGCAACAGGGCCCCCGGAAAGACCATCTGGATGATCTAAAGCATATGCAAACACTATGTTTTTAACAGCATTGTCGAAAAACTTATTCGCCACAGCGGTTGATGTCTCATACCGATTAGCGCCTGCGATTCGTTCGACCTTACCCGATGCATATGGTTTTAATGCATTCATAATGTCATTGTTTATTACACCTGCTCCTCCAATTACATATATATTTCGTGCTGATATTGAATTCAAATATTCTTTATGCTTGGTAGTCAGTGTTTTATCAACCAGTAATATCGGCTTTCCTACGGCTGACGCTGATAAACTATCAGCGAAATCTTCTCCTGTGCAAACAAGTAAATCCTCATTTTTTGATCCTGCCACCTCTAAAATCGCAAGATTCGTGTCATACCTAGTTTCACCATAAAGCCTCTGAACATTATAGCCATCGCGATTAAGTCTTTTCTCAAATGATTCAGGAACCACCCCTGTTCCGCCTAAAAGATAAATTTGACCATGCTCAGCCAAATTTTTAGCTACATAATCTGTGACTGTAGATGGATCTTTAGGATTCAAAAGCAGCATTGGCGCATCCTTCATTGCAGCAAGATAAGTACCTGCAAGCGCATCCGGATAATCGTCTCCTGTAGCAATGAGGATCGTTTCAAATTTATTGATTCCCTGTTTTTTCTTCAGATAATCCGCTGCTTTTATTGAAGTCTCATATCGCGTCGCTCCATAAAGGCGATCTGAATTATCGGCAACAGCAACGATCTTAAATGTTTTTTCTAAAGAATCTTTATAGTCCCCTATTCCATATACCGTCGCTACAGCAGTGCCCACATCAACATTTTTATCGTAGATCACAACATAGTCCATCCCTCTCGTCAATTCCTTATTGCCATTGCGGATCGTGACATTTGGTTCTTTATTCTTCCCGTTATAAATACATGCCTCATACTCTAATTCTGCATCCATAGACGAGATCGAGGTCAATGCTCCGCTTTCGTTTGTTCCGACTAATTCTCCGTTGATTCGCATACTGGCCCCTGTACAATTTGTAAGGATACAATTTCCGTTTGTTGTTCCTACGGTGACGACAGCATCAGTCCCTTCCCCTGAGAATTCGACCTCTTCTTTTCCCTTCGCACTATCCAAAGAGGAAACCAGAGTGACATTGTATGAATCATTTTTTTCGGTCGGTACACTAACTGTGTTCAATTCTTCATCGTCATTCACTGCTACCGTTACTTTATTGGCAGTCGTACCTACAGAAACACTTTGCTCATCATTCACCATGGAAAGCTTAAACTCATCAATAGAGTCGTCTTTGTTTATGACTTGATACACATCTGTCGGAAGATATACGACGCTCCTATCGGCAATAGCGCCTTCGTTATCTGCGCTCAACCCCGTTTTTCTTCCCAGAAAAACTTCTTCATTAGAACTTGATAATTTCCCGTTATCAACATTTGCCACAACTTTCCCATCATAGTCTCTTATCTCAAATTCATTTGCATTTACAGTCAAAATATTCATTTTCATTTTCATTTTCGTATTCCTATTTTCCCAAACCTTCTCATAAACAGAATATGGAATATAACTGATATCACAACCAGAATAATCCGAACCCCAATGATACAAGTCATTTAAATAGTAATACCATTTCGTATATGTACCTGCTGTATTTTTCGTAAGATCGATGTATCTCGTCTTGCTTGGAAAGTTGCAATCATAAACATGTAGGCGCGCTTTGGTATCACTTATGGTCTCTATCTTATATCCGACTAATGCATGTCCCCCTTCCGGACCAAAGACGGCAATCACCGTTGGGGTCCCGTTCTTTACTGACTTACATAGGTCGTTTAAGTCGTCATTATAATTGTAACAACGCTGCACAGAATTGTCGTATTGTGAAATATGCATCGCTTCAATAAATGTTTTCAGCGATATTCCCAATTTGCTGTTATTGTTTCCCACACTTAAATCTTTCACCTTCAAAGCTGAAGTATTGAAATCCGTGATCCTGACATCATTTTCACCTACATTAAACATTCCTGAGGTTGTTGACATCCCATAACAACTTCCACCCCAAGTGCCATCCCAACTATATAAATATTTTGCACGAGTATCGCCAAAGATTATTTTGTAACTGCTCAAAGGAATGCGGTATGAAGCAGGATAATCAAAGGCGCTTCTGCTGTTGCTAAAATTATATGTAAGTGTATTTAGATCAAAGGCAAGCTCTTCGCTGACATTCAAAGAATACGATGCAGTTGCAGCCATGTAATTTTGGCCTTCCGCAGCCTCTGCAGTGATCGTTGCCGTACCTTCTCCCTTTATTGTGACCTCACCTGTTTCAGGATCGACCAATGCAACTGCATTATTATTTGAAGTGTGTGATATTTCACCATCTGTTGTCGCTGACAATTTATTTGTGAAATTCGCACTGGTCGTTGTCTTGGTAACGGTTGCTGATTCAAACGAGAGCTTAGCTGTTGCTTTTTTGACCGTAAAATCTTTCAATACCGAGCCGGTATATTTACCTATCCCGGTTATTTTTACTGTTCCGGTCCCTGCATTGATATTGTTTTGGTATGCCACTTCATAATCAACTGTATCCGTCAAAATCGCCCCATCATAACTTACAGATATGGCCGGGGTGATCGCTTTCCCCGTATAGGTGAAATCACTACTCTCAAAGGATATGTCGGCATT
>JAUNBT010000280.1 GCA_030526985.1 Lachnospiraceae bacterium
TCTGGGTTGTATCGCTCTGGGTTGTATCAGTTTTCGATGTTTCAATCTGTGTTGTTTCTTCCTGAATTGGATTCCCTTCGGTTGAATCTGTCGTTGTTCCTGATTCGTCTGCCATCACAGTTGATGTTGCTGGTTCAGTTGACTCAGAGCTGCTTTCCTCTGTTTGGGATTCCTCTGCTTTCGACCCATCTACTTTTGACCCCTCTGCCTTAGAATCTTCTGTATTTGATTCCTCTGCCTTAGGATTTTCTGTTGTCGATTTCTCTGTAGACTTCTCTGCTGATGCCTCAGTAGATGTCTTAGCAGTTGTCTCATCTGCCTCATCAGATTTTGTCTCCGAAAACTTCACCTTTAACTTAACATCCGATTCTGGCATGTTGAAGCGATAAATCTCTTTCTCCTTTTGGAGAATCACTTTATTCCCATCCTCTTTACTACATTCAATGGATTCCACTTCATAGCCCTTCTCAGCAAGCAACTGAAATTTCACCTCTGCTCCCTTCTCGTAGCGATTGAAATCCTCCTCTTTCTGTCCTGAGAATTTTACACTTCCTTTTCCCGTTACTTTAGCTGTGACTTGATAAAACGATTCTTCCGTTTCTTCCTTGGCCGACGCCAGCCGGACAAATCCACTGCTGGCACACAGACATACTGCCATGCAAAAGGCAAATGCCTGACGGCACAATTTTGACAATTGTTTTTTCATATTTTCCCGCAGTAAAAACTGCGCCTCCTTTCTTCATCAAAGATATGCTCATAGATATGTTTACAGATATGGTTTTAGATAGATAATTTAGATAATTTTACCTTACGATAGTAAAAAAATAAGAGACGAATTCCGGAATTTAATCTCATATATAGGATAACATTTATTTTTTAAATAATCAAGGGTTTTATTCTATTTTTATCCTTTTTATCCTTTTTTATTATGTTGACATTCCTTTTCTTTCAGCATATAATACTAATTTGAAACTAAGTCTCATATTTAGAAAGAAGGATTCGAATGAAAAAAGTATTTTCTATACTCCTTGTTTTGATTTTACTTGCTTTTTCTCTGTCTGGCTGCTCTTCTGATAAAAACACAGAAGAAACTGTTGCTAATTCAGAAAATCAGCTTACCATCATTGCTACCCTTTTTCCTCAATACGATTTTGCAAAGGAGCTTACAAAAGGAACTGCGAATGTAGTTTTACTACTCCCTCCAGGTATGGAAAGTCACAGCTATGAACCTACGCCCCAGGATATCATTACCATTCAAAAATCCGATGTATTTTTATATACCGGTGATGATATGGAACCATGGGTATCCGGTATTGTTGAAAATCTCTCTGACACACCTGTTGTTGCCGATCTTTCCACCGGCATTTCATTGCAAAAAGAGGAAGACGACGAGGAACATGCACATGAAAATGAAGAAGAACACACCCATGAGTACAATCCTCATATCTGGACCAGTCCGGTTCTCGCCATGAAAATGGTTGAGAATATCGAAAATGCTCTCGTAAAAGCTGACCCGGAAAATGCTGATTTTTATCAGAAAAATGCGGAAGAATATACTAAAAAATTAGAAGATTTAGACCAGGAATTCCGTGATATTGTTGCCGCCGCTAAACATGATACCGTCTATATCGGAAGCCGTTTCTCTCTTCTTTATTTTATGGAAGAGTACGGTCTTTCCTACACAGCCGCCTATGATTCCTGTGAAGAGGAATCTGAGCCCAGCATCAAACGGGTCGTTACCATGATTCAGGAGATGAAAGAAAATAATATAAAAGCTGTCTATTATGAAGAACTCACCGAACCTTACATTGCCCGTACCATCGGTGAGGCAGCTGGTGCTCAGATTCTTCTCTTTCACTCCTGTCACAATGTAAGCCGGGACGAACTGGAATCCGGCGCCACCTATCTAAGTCTTATGGAACAAAATGCAAAGAACTTAAAGAAAGGACTGTTAGAATGAAAATAGTATCCTGTAAAGATATCACAATCGGTTACGATAACCAGCCCGTGTTTTCCCATCTCTCTTTCGACATTGAAGAGGGTGATTACATCTCTGTTTTAGGAGAAAACGGTTCTGGGAAATCAACTCTAATTAAGACTCTTTTAGGTCTTACAAAACCACTTTCCGGAAATATTTCCCTGCTCGAGGGACTTACACATGAAACGATTGGCTATCTTCCCCAACAGACGACAGCCCAGCGAGATTTTCCTGCATCTGTGGAGGAAATTGTAATGTCCGGCTTTCTTGGACAAAAAGGCTGGAAACCATTTTACACAAAAAAAGAGCGGCTGACTGCCGCTGCTCACATGGAAGAACTAAGTATTGATTCTCTTGCGAAAAAAAATTATCGAAATTTATCTGGAGGTCAACAGCAAAAAGTTCTCTTAGCCAGAGCACTCTGTGCCGCAAAAAAACTGCTCATCTTAGATGAACCAGTCACTGGTCTTGACCCCGCAGCACAAACAGAACTTTATCAGATGATCAATCATTTAAATCAGTGCCACAACATGACTATTGTCATGATCAGTCACGATATTACTTCTGCAATCCGCTATTCCAGTAAAATTCTTCATCTGGGTACAGATGAATATTTCTACGGATCACAGAAGGAATATTTATCCTCTAAACTATATCAAAACTGGAAAGGAGTAATGTGATATGTTCTCTTCACTTATAGAAATGTTTTCCTACCCATTTTTAGTGCGGGCCTTTATTATTGGTGCCCTTGTTTCTCTGTGTTGTGCATTGTTAGGAGTCAGTCTGGTGTTAAAAGGGTTTTCCATGATTGGTGACGGATTATCCCATGTTTCCTTCGGTGCGTTAGCTGTTGCCATGGCTCTCAATGTCACTCCATTGGCATTTGCCCTCCCTGTCGTAATTTTTGCTGCTTTCTGTCTTTTGAAAATAAAAGATACCAGTAAAATCAAGGGCGACGCAGGCATTGCCCTCGTTTCCTCAAGTGCCTTAGCAATCGGTCTGATCGCCGCTTCTTTGACAACCGGTTTGAATTCCGATGTATACAGTTATATGTTTGGCAGCATTCTTTCCATGAAAAAAGGGGACGTTACTATCAGTGTCATTCTCTCCATTCTCGTCCTTTTTTTATTTTTCTTCTGCTACCATAAAATATTTGCAATCACTTTTGATGAAAGTTTTGCACAGGCCACCGGTCTTTTCGTCTCATTTTTCAACATGATGATTGCCTTTTTGAGTGCTGTGACCATTGTTTTGGGGATGCGTATGATGGGTGCAATGTTAATCTCCAGTTTGATTTTATTTCCCTGTCTCATCGCTCGGCAGATTTTCCAGAATTTTTATGGGGTCACCCTCTGTGCCGGTGTTGTATCTTTAGTCAGCTTTTTTATAGGAATGTTCCTTTCCTATGAATTAGACACTCCGGTAAGTGCCAGCATTGTAGTTGTAAATCTTATTCTATTACTCATCGCCATGGGCGTGCAAAAGGTCCGGAACGCATAAGCGTCCGGACCTTTTTAGTTAGGAACTTTATCCATGTATATGTATGAAATATACACCACTTTTCACCAGAGACAAGCCTCCTACATATTCTTAGCGCTGACAATGTCAACACCAAGTCCCAATACATCTTTGATAATCACATCACCAACATGCACAGGAGACTGCACTGTCACTTTATTGATTTCTCCCATCACATCTGTAATCTTTCCTTTTGGAATATCACTGGAAGTCTTAACAGGAAGTCTTCTTAAGGAACAACCAACAATCTTAACACTCGAACAC
>JAUNBT010000028.1 GCA_030526985.1 Lachnospiraceae bacterium
TCAGAACCTTGATTTTATACGATTCATAGATTACCCTGCCCTTTTTATCCCGCATAATCTTCCCGTTCTCATCTTTCATGGGTGTCCCCTTTTCCAGCAGTTTGCAGGCCTCCACCAGGACTGTACCTTTGGGTCAAGCAATTTTAGGATATAAATCTCATATTTTTCCACCTATTCTGACCATCAGAAATTTTCTCTCTGAATGTCCTGCCGGATCAGCTTTTTCAGTTTATCATCCAGCGTGGCCTTACTCGTTTTACTGAAATGTATCCCTACTGTAAACACCGTACTGCCGTCTACCAGAGAAAAACATCCATCTTCTTCATATGATTTATTCGTTTCATTAACTGTTCCATCTTCCGCCAGTTCGTTCTGTTCCACAACACTGCTCATTTTTTCTTTCATCTTCTGCCTCCATAAAAAGATGCCGACAGATTTTTATTCTATCGGCATGTCATCGTTACTTTTATTCTCATCCGGCGAAGTGGCAACCGGGAGTATCTATAAAATCCTGCCACTTGGCTCATTTCTTTGCCACTTGAACGGTATCCAGACAAAAAAATAGCAGGGAAACATTATAAATCATGCTGCCCTGCCTAAAAATAGATATTGAATTTTCTGTTGACCGGTGGTATATTGTAATTAAGAAAAGCACCCACTCCAAAGTGGATGCCTCTTGAATGGTTAAATGTCCTTACGGACACCGCCTATCCTGTTGGCCGACAGGATAGGCATTTTTATTTCTTCCTCTTATTTCTCTTATCGAGAAAGGTCAGAAACGCAATGATAAGACCTGCCGAAGATATCAGCAATGCCAATATCCCCAGAAAGATCATAATGATCTCATAGTCTGTCATAATACGCACCTCCCTTCCTATGTATTCCGGCGAACCGGTCATTAAGCTGGGGAGGCTACCACCCTGTCATGGGTACTTTCCTGCACGCAATTTTAAGTCCTTCTTCGATGCAGCGTGCAAGAAAATAATATCATCATTCGACATTCTTCGCAATCCATTTTTTTATAATCATCTTCTTTTTACGTTCATCCGGCGAAGTGGCAACCGGGAGTATCTATAAAATCCTGCCACTTACCTTTTTCTTTGCCACTTGAAATATCTTCCAGCCAGAACACCCACTGATTGCCTTCTTTTTCCGATTGCAGTCTAGCTCCGATGTTCCGCTTGGCATCCCTTAATGTCCTGTCAGAAATGCCGATTTTCTCTGCCGCCTTCACCATATCGTTGTTAGCAACTCTCTTTCCATCTGCCAGCATGTCATAAATCAGCTTCTCTGCCGTCTCCACTTTCTTCTCTGTGCATCGTCCTTCTACCCCGGCAAGCAGTTCATCCGCTGTGATGTCATACTCTCCGATCCATTGGAATCCAGTCTCTTCATCAAGCGTAAAGGCAAGGGATACCCCCGGTGGGGCAAGGGAACTTTTCTCCTGGACAATGACCCTTGTATTCGGATCTTTTTTCACTTTTCCCACAAACAAAAGGCTTCTGACAACGGCGGTCAGGTCAATCGAGCCTAATCCCCGGTAGGTGCTTTGCGTACCCGATGCCTTGTTCAGATGCCCGATCAGGACAATGGCGCATCTGGTTCTCTCCGCAATCTCCCCCAAATGACGGAAAATAGGACGCACTTCGTTTGCCCGGTTCATATCTACATTCGCTCCCAGAAATGCCTGCACCGGGTCAAGGATCAAAAGCTTTGCTTTATTCTGCCGAATTGCCTTCTCCAGCCTGCCATCATTCAGTGTCAGTGCCTTACCCGCATCATCAATGGTAAGCACATGGTTTAAGTCTGCTCCTACCATTTCCAGTCTCGGAACAATGGTATCTGCCAGACCATCCTCTGCTGTCTGGTAAATCACATTGCAAGGCTCTCTTGCCTGCATATTCGGTAAATATTTTCGATTGGTACAGGCTGCAACAATCATCATAGCGAGAAACGTCTTTCCTTCTCCCGGATTTCCCTGAATAATGGTCATTTTCCCTGACGGGATATAGGGAAACCAAAGCCACTCTACCGGTTTTATCTCAACCTTTGACAGTTGAATCATCGGTATCTTTTCTTCATCCCGGAGTATAACGGTTTCCTTAATATAACTTCCATCCTTGATAGCTGCCTTGTTCATGAGTATTTCATTCCAATCTTTTCTTACCGGCAAAAGCCGTATGACTGATATTTCCTCCGATATTTCTTCTGCCAGCCGACTACACGCCGTATTTCCTGCTTCATCATTATCCAGGCACAGAAATACTTTGGTAATTGCAGGGCGGCCAGAAAGGAACTGTCTGAGTGCTTTTCCAGCTACGCCACCAATAGAAAGATAGTTCCTCCTGATCCAGTCCTTCGGAAATAAACAGATAAAGGATAACAGGTCAATCGGTGCTTCAAAGACAAATAACTGGTCATCCTCTCCTCTGTGGCAAAATCCATACTTTTTATCAGAGCCGGAAATATCCTGCCGGTACTTCTCCTTGATTCCTCTTGCATGGGCATAACGTGGAATGCCATCTTCATCCCTGCCCACAAAAATCACATTTCCATGCACTTTTTCTTCATATACATCTCCCAACCGCAGAAATGTCTCAATCAGTTCGGGTTCAATCCCACGTTCTTTTGTTAAATATTCCTTAATCCTTGTATTTGTCTTTGCTCTCTCCGGCAGTCGGAAGTCTGGTGACGGGGCGGGGACGGCTTCCTGCCGTCCTTCGCCTTCTTCACCAGTCAGCATTTTGACCGCCTCCGGAAAAGACTTTCCATAAAACTCCATAACAAAATCAATGGGATTACCGCCTTTGCTCTGGCTGTGGCGATACCATTTATTTTCCCGGACAGTCAGGCTGTCATGGCTCTGCCACCGAAATTCATGACCACTTTTTACCAGCCGCTCTCCCTGGCTTTTCATGAAAGCCACCAGATTGGTTTCATTGGCTCTCGCTATCTGCTCCTCTGTATAATTCCTGTTCATCATATCTCCATTCCCCTGTTCTTCTTATGCGTTTTTGTTTGTTGCTGCGGATTCTTATAGTTTTCCAGTTTTTGGTGGATGGATGCCTTTTCCTGCCCTTGCAGATTTTTTTCTTCTGGACGCTGTCTGGAATCCTCTGATGGTGTTGTCGGCTGCAATGCAGTCTCAATGCATCTTCGAACTTTGTATAACTCGGACAGGGCATCCCGCCACTCCTGCAGATCGTATTCTGTATACTCCTTTTGCTCCATCGTCTCCTGTAGCTGCTTTCTCCATCTGTTTATGGGGATTTTACCTTCCTTTGTCCGGTTCTTATCAATCTCTCTCTTCGCTATCTGAAACCGCACCAGTTCATTATGATGCTGATACTCAAAGTCCTTCTTTCCAAAAATCTTTTTGCTGTATTCGTCATGGATGGGCTTGAACTGGCTGTAATCCTCATACCGGCGAATTAAATTCTGTAATTCTGTGATCCTTGCCGACTTGTTTTTCAGTTCCTGCTTCAGCGGCTTCATCTGGGACTGTGTTTCTTTTATCAAATCTTCCAGATCATCCGGCGTCTGGATCTCCAGCGTATCTATGAGATTGATAACTTCGGCAAATTCCTTCAGATTGTACAGTTCCGCTTTTCTTGTCCCATATCCATAAGCCTGCGCAGCCTCATTTCTCCTGTCATAGTAATCCTGCAAATATTCAAGGATAGTGGGATTTTTCATCCGCTCCATTTCTGCTTCCAGCTTATGATGCACATCCTGGCTCCATTGCACCATCTCCCGGAATTTAACCAGCAGCTTATTGACCATGCGGATAAAATTATTTAAAGCACGCTTCTCTGTACGGATGCCTTTTGCCTCCATCTTACAGACCGCCGGTCCTTCATGGATCGTCGGGATCAGGTCAATACCCTGTTCTTCATATGACCTGTGGTCGATCCGGCAGGGAAATCCCTTGTCTTCAAACGCAGCATTTACCAGTTCAGCCCAGTTTTTTCGATATTCTTCCAGAGTCTCTTTTGTGCTCCAGTCTGTTGTGGGAACTGCCCGCATCTTTGGTTTTCCTGCCTTAGTCATAATCTGATTTCCATCTTTATCAAGGACAGGCACTTTCTTTTGCTTGATACCCCACTGACCGTTTTCATTCAGCGGACGTATGGGGCAGAGGACATGGACATGTGGATTGGGTGGATCATCTCCGGATTTTGCCGGCGGATCATGTACACAGATATCTGCGATCATCCCTCTGGAAATAAAATTCTCCTGTACAAACTTTCTTGCCAATTCTATATTTTCATCCAATGTTAATTCCCTCTGCAAAGCAAACTCGAAAGAATGAGCCAACTGTGCATTGCGGTTCTTCTCTGCATATTCCACTTCTGTCCATAAAGTTTCCCGGTTTTTATATCTCGCCGGCGCATGATCCGGTAACATAATTTCTTTATAAACCACTCCCTGTTTTCTGGAATAGTCCCGGCATTCTCCGTAATATTCATCCCAGAGTTTCTCTCCTGCCCGATAAGCTGCACTGTTCACAATGGACTGCCCATGTGACCTTGTGACCTGATTGACTGTAAAATGATAAAGTGCCATTATGATTTTCCCTCCTCATTATCTCCATCGTTATTTTGTGATCTACCGGATTCTTCCTCCCTCCATTTATGCGCCCGAACAGCTTCTTCCACATATTCTCTTACAATAGCAAGCGAACTGAATGCTTTTACCAGTTCCAAAAACTCCATCTCTGTCAGGCACTCCGTCTCCCGGAAGCAACTTTCAAAGGCTGCCCCTTTTGTAATCAGACGATGCGTCCGGGCTTTCTGCGCCCGTTTTCTCAGATATGCGACCTGATTTTCCGCCAGTGTCAGTTTGTGTTGGTTCTGCTCTAATTCTTTCTTGGCTTTCAGATACTCCCTCTCCAGTTCTTCCAGCGTTTTTTTTGATGCCATTGCCATCCCTCCCTTCATGATTCAAATGAAAAAGGCAGGTCTCCGATTGGATGCCTGCCCGGTATATATAGAAAAAGCTGTTTATGATTGTTTTCATAAACAGCTTAGATCTAACCATATTTAATTTTAACTTTGTCTGTTATTCTTCAACGAACTGGAATTGTATTTAACAAATGAAATTGGCATAGCCATATATCAGATGACAAATCATAAATATAGCTGCTGACACAAACGCCACTCCATTCTTTTTCCCAAATGAATATATAAGGAATGTCGCACATGGTGCCACGCACAAAATCAGTATTACAGGTGCATTCGTGATTTGACCATAATACAGACACCAGCCCAAGAAATAAATGACGATGGTTGCAACCATGTTTATCATCCACTTTTGATTTTTACACTTATGATAAGCCTCATTTTTAATCAGGCACAATGCCGCCACCATAATCACTTGAAAGATGGACGCAACAAAATCTATCTCCGGCGTAATGGAATCATTTCGAAGAATATCATTTCCCGCCGGAACTGCAAACCAGATAAGATTCGGGATCATAATGATTGCAAATATTATCAATCCCCCTGCATCAAACCTCAGTATATATTTCTTTAAATCAAACATATGGTTACCTGTCCTTCTATGTTACAGCTTCTCGGCAAACTGGAATTGTTCTATTTCTTCATATGCATTTCTATACTCTGACGCCAAACATTCCATGATGATTACAGAACAGACAGATAACACCATGCCCTTTCTTTTTGAAGTTAGCACTTGCCTCCTGTTGTGGATACTGCTTTTTAAGTTCTACACCGTCCGATGTCAAATATGCAATAAATGAAATGTAATGTTTTTTATCCATCGGATGCTGTACAGATACATAATACTCGCCATCCATCGTTTCTATCATTACTTTGTGTTGCTCGTCTGCTTCAAAGCTTATTTCTTGTTCAAAAAGATTAACCCCGCAGCATGAATAACTTCCTAAACCAATGGCAGTAACAACATTTCCACAGATTGGACATACATAAAAATGCTGTTTCTGCATATTCGCAGATACATTATCATTTTGCCTGTATTCCCCTGTAAATAAATCTGTCACTGAAATTTTTAACACCTTTGCCAGTTCTTCAAGAATACCAATGTCGGGAAGTCCTTTATCGGTTTCCCATTTTGATATCGTTTTATCACTGATACAAAGTTTTTCAGCAAGTTCTCGCTGCGTCATCTTCTCTTTTTCACGCAGTGTTCGAATAAGATTACCTGTAACATAGTTCATGATTTTTCTCCCATCTCTTTGATAAAGAAATCATACCTCAAGGTACCCCAAAGAACAACCTACGCTGCGTAGACCTCGAAAGAAAAATTCCGATTTCCAGTGCTGCATACCGAGATCTATCGTTCTACTGCTTGTTCATATGTCCAAAAATAATTATCCGCAGATGTCATAAGCAGCGCAGCATCTTTAATTGGATATCTCTCATATCTGCCCAGCGGTGGATTTGGATCTTCCTCTGCGATACAATAAAACCTTTCAATAAAGGCTTTGATTTTGGATGACAATGTCCAGAACAAAAGCGGCGATGCAAACACAATCAGATCTGCTGATTTGATTTTCGGTACAAGATCGTTTTTACCGACTATCTCATACTGCGATTTCAACACTTAATGCGTATAGTCCAATATTTTGATTTCCTCGCCGACTTCTTTTTGAACCAATGCCTTCATCTTCTTGGCAAAAGGACATGGATAACCGATTGGTGTCCCTTTTTGAATACAGGAGGCAAACGCAATGGTATCTGCCCCTCTTTTCAAGAGTTCTCTCGCTCTCAAGACGGATTTTTTCGCAGGACATCCACCACAATTAATGAAACCCACAATCTCTATCTCTTCATCTACACCTTCAAATGCTCCGGTTTTATCTGCAATCATCTTAAAATCAGCCGTCCCGGGACAGAAATCCTCTGTCTGCATGCATCTGATAATTCCAACCTTCATCTGGCTTTCCCTCCTGCCTTTCGTCTACATTTTGTTAGCAAAATTACAAATCTGCATCGCCACACCGTCTTCCATAATCTGAAAACCATGTTTTTGATAAAAGGAAGCATTTCTTCGTTCTTCAGGCATGCCTTCGATATAAAGATAATCTTTATACTTTTCTTTTACCATCTCAACCATATGCCCGGCTATCCCCATGCCATGATAATCCGGGTGAACTAGGACATAATGCAAATACGCCAACATCTCACTGTCATCCAACAGACGGGCAAGACCAACTAAGCGTTCATTATCCCACGCAGTAATCACTGTCTGCGAATGCATTAATGCCTTATGTAATCTTTTCGGATACTGACCGGATATCCATCCAACAGATAAGAACAGTTCCTGCACTTGTTCTTCCGTAAAATCTTTCTCCATTGTGTATCTTATCATCCTATCTGTTTCCTCCACTGTTGTAATCACACTTCTGGCATTGCAGCAGAGCCTTTTCATTATCTTCCTTGTGATACGCCCCAGACCACCGACAAATACTCTGTAAAATCGGAACGACAGATACGCCCTTCTTTGTCAATGTATATTCTACTTTCGGTGGGATTTCATTGTACTGCTTCCGATCTACAATACCTTCCTCCTGCAGTTCCTTTAATGTAGCTGCCAGCACCGCATCAGTAATATTCGTCATTTCTTTGCGCAACTCACTATAGCGGAGAAGTTGCTTCTCCGCTAATACACAGATAATTCTGGATTTCCACTTTCCGCCGAACACCGAAAGCCCATATTCTAATGGACAGCGGATATCATCCTCCAGTTTCTTTTGATACATAGGTCACATGTTCCTTTCAGCACTTGATAATCAAAGTTTATCAAACCGGCTATTTTATATCAAGTTACTCTACAGTACTTTCTTATTATCTGCTCCCGGTGTTGTAACAATCACTGTCGTAGGCGTAATCACCAATGCACCCTTTGCTGTCGCTGCTCCGTTGAACATTTTCTCCACCATTGCCTTAAATGTATCTACAATGGCTCCTGATGTAATATACTCCGCAATGCCCTTGATCTGGTACCCTTCCAGCGTCTTGGCGTCATAGACGGAAATGGCAATTTTCCCGTTATTTTCCTGAATATTACACAGGGTCGTTTCAAGGAATACATCTCCCACAACAAGTTTCCCGTCATCTGTAACATCCTTAAATGCAACCGGAACGACATTCGGCTCTCCATTTACACAGGTAGCTAGATCCCACATCCCATCCGCAAGCAGCTTTTTTACATTTTCATTCAACATATCAATACCTCCATTCGTTTATGATGTACTCATTCTAGCCAATTTGCTGTGTGAAAACAAGATATTAGCAAATTTATGAGCCACTCATAAATTTCATAGTAATGGAAGGTCCATCAGATCTATCGTTCTACCACTATTGTAATAAGACGCAAATCTTCACTCCCCGTATTGATGATGCTGTGTTCAGAACCTTTCTTGCAAATATGGCAAGTTCCTTGTTTCAATATTTCTTCTTTCCCATCACAAATTGCTTTCCCACTTCCAGATAATACATAGTTAATATCATCACTTGTTTCGTGCTTATGCAGCCCGATAGAGCCGCCGACATGAATGGCACAGGGAATGATCTTTCCTTGTTCATCCATATACATTTTTGCTGTCATCATGCCTGTTCCATTATTCATGCCCAGAACTTTCATCTCTTTCATATCATTAAAATCTAATAACATATTCATTCCTCCGCATTTCCGATTGCGCATTTTGGTTTTATCTGATAATGTATGCCGCAACACTCTCACCAATGTACGTCATATGGGCATCTTGATTTGCCATAGTCGAGTAGACTTACACCTCACGATATAAGCCCCTCACAGAACCGTACGTGCGGCTTTTCCGCATACGGCTCTTCATAATAACATTTACAGTTTTCAGAACAAGCTGACGTATATCTTTGGCAATGCCAGTGGATAGTACTTCAGCATTTCTATAAATCCTTCGCGTGTATAACTCTTTCTGTCGCTTCTCCGGTTCAGTATCTTGAACAGCATCTCTCTTACCTGTTGCTTGTAGTTCGCAATCATTCTGCTGTTGTGGCTGATACCATAGTATCTGTAATGCCCTTGAAGCTTCAGATTAAGCATTCCCATTAGTTTCCGCAAGGACTGGTCTCTGTTCGCATACAGCCAGATTTTCATCTCCTTCAGCTTCTGTCGAAATTTCTTACTGTTTGT
Source organism: Lachnospiraceae bacterium (assembly GCA_030526985.1). Classification (GTDB taxonomy): domain Bacteria; phylum Bacillota; class Clostridia; order Lachnospirales; family Lachnospiraceae; genus SIG292. The sequence goes on from JAUNBT010000028.1 coordinate 9,160, forward strand.
TTTCGGCATCATCTGCGGATAGCCTTTCCGTGTCCGACCACAATAGAAGGTAAAGCCGAGATAATCAAATGTTTCCAACCTTGTGCTTTCTCCCCTCTTCTGCTTGGAACGTGCTATATATGCTCCACTTTCCAACATCCTGCTTTTGCTTTCTTCCAGTTCCAGACCAAATTTATTCATGCGCTCTTTTAAAAGCTGATAATACTTTTCTGCTTCCCACTTGTATTGGAAGCCTGCAATGAAATCATCTGCGTACACTATCAGAAAGTTCTCCCCTCTGCATTCCTTGGCTATGATGAATTTATACCATAGCGTCAAGACATTGTGCATATAGATATTTGCTATCAGAGGACTTATGATATTGCCTTGTGCGGAACCTTCCTCGCTCTTTTCTAACAACCCTTCATTCATTACGCCTGCTTTTAAATATTTCTTTACAAGCCAAAGTATGTTAGGGTCTTTTATGTACAGATTCAGAAACTTTATTATCCAGTCATGCTTCATATGGTCAAAGAAGCCCTTTATATCCGCGTCCACTACATAGCATATTTTCGTGCGGTTGAGCCTTTGATAAAGTTCTTTCACAGCTCCATGACATCCTCTGTTTGGTCTGAATCCGTACATACAGTTCAGAAATCTTGGTTCGTATACTGCTTCGAGAACCTTCTTTAGTGCAAGCTGCACTATCTTGTCCTCGTAGCTGGCAATACCCAATGGGCGAAGTTTCCCATTACCTTTGGGAATATATACCCGTAGTGATGGTTGCGGTTTATATGACTTCTTTTTCAGTTTGTCAACCAACTCTTCAATGTTCTGTTCCAGATTTCTTTCATATTCCTTCTTCGTAACCTCGTCTAAACCTACTGCTTTATTTCCGTCTAGTTCCTTATGGCAGGAAAGCAGCATTTCTTTGTTAAGATAATGGTACAAGGAAGTGAATTCTGGTTTCGGCGATTGTGCCGATATTTCTGCTATTCTTTCTAATTTCGTTTTCATCAATACCTCCGTCCCTGAGTACGGTTGATGTGTCCTCAGAAAGACCGTTATTATGTAGCCCCCTTCCCTCCATCGACATTACCCGACTTCTTTGGTACTATGGCGCTATCCGACTGCCTGCCATCTATTTGGCATTCTTCTTGTTACAGTTGTTTGCCATACTTGCTTATTGCAAGAGACAACAGGCTCTCCCCAGTTGACTGAATAATCACAATGTAAAACATGAAATGCTCTTTGACCCCGCAGGAGCAAGTCAGTTCTTACCATATCGACATGACTTGTATTGCTTTCCGCTGGAATTAAGACGTCAGCCTCCCGAAAATAAAATTTCGAGGCTCAATCACATTCCCTATTTTCTCGCTGTCTACGCTTCGCAACAGGCATTGCTGACTGCCGCGCAAGACTCGCTACCGGTGGTTGGTTAGACCTTTCCAGACAGGCTTTCCACCTGTTAGACTATTCGCCCTTCGTCTGGGCGCACAATTCCGATTTGTCTTTTTCTTACCGTATCATTATATCATGGTTTCTTACCCTTGCCACTCTGTTTTTTGTAAAGATAGGTGCAACGCACCGAAAGAGGGGACACCCTCTTTACCAGAATAAAATTCTGCAAAATCACAAGTGCTGTCACATCGTGAACAGCCTTGTACTGCCCCGCAGGGCGCACATACTCAGCCGAATGGCAGAGTATATAAGTGCGCTCTTCAGTTTTTAGAACTGAAGAGATATAAGCTACTTATCAGCTTTTTCCAAAACCTTCTGTTGGTATAGATTCATCAGTTCAGCAACACAACCGGATTCGCTTGAGTACGCTTCACTTCCTTTTTTAAAACCGTATGCATCCATAACAGCCTTATCATTCTGTTGGTGTGCCTTTCTTAATTCTGAAGGCATTGTCAATTCATTATATAAAACTGCAAGGCTACTATCTGCATATTTTGCTCTTGCATCTATAATTCCTTGTGCAGTTGCTTCAATTTTTAACTTCTGTTGTTCACTTACTAACGGCCATGGAAAAGTATTATATACAACACTTACCGAGTAAGTGAAATCTTCACGTAATCTCCCTGCCACAGTGCGAAGCCATGCATTATGAACATTCGATGATAAAACTCCAAATTCATATAACCCCCCATCTCTCATGACCTGTAATTTATTGTTTACCAAAATATCTGGTTTAAGAAATCCAATGGGGATATATCTTCTGCGTCCAGATGATGTTTGTGGTATGACTAGGTATTCTTTATCCGGCATATTTTCAAAATGAAATTTTGCAGGTGTCTCAGCCAATTTTCTCGTTGGCGCACTTCCCGAATTCAACCTATATTCTTTGATTTCCTCAAGTTTATGCAAAACGTGAGGCATATGGGCAAGTAGATGAGGCGGAATCTTGTTGATTATCAAAAACCATCTTTCAATATTATTAATAAACTCTCGACTTCCCATATATCTGTAAAAATATGGTTCAGCCATTGGCTCATTTTGCAAAAATGCAGTTTTTTCTTCTGGAGTGAATGCACAAATAGCATTATCAAGTGGTTTACTTCCATTACTAATCAATGGCACGTTAAAAATTGGTTTCTTTTGTCCCGAAATCCAAATGTCCTTTCCTTCCATCAAGTATCCATTAATATAATTCGTTTTTTTCAAACTACCTCCGTCATTTATATACTTTTCTTCGAGATAATTACCAATGACAAACTCAATTATGACACAATGCACTCCAGCTTTTATCTTTGCCTCACTCTGCCAATTGAAAGAGCGTATCGCATATACAATGTTGAGCTTGTATTTTTCAAATAGATTTTTCCAGAGTAGGATGACCTGCTCTCCCTGAGTAATTGAACTTGTCGAAACAAATCCAGCTTTAATTGCCGTATTCTGCATATAACGAGCTGCCACAATATACCATAAGCATACATAATCCAAATCTCCATTCTTAGGGAAATCATATGCAATGTCATTCATATCTTTTCTCTGACTTGTGCCCATTCTTCTACCTGCTGAAAATGGGGGATTTCCCATAATATAATTCAGTTCATATTTCGGCACAACACTTTCCCAGTCAATCCGCAGGGCATTCCCCTCTACAATATTTGCGTAAGACTTCAACGGTAAAAAGTCCAGATCCATGTGAACAATATCCTCTGTCTGTTTCATCATCTGACTTTCAGCGATCCACAATGCTGTCTTTGCTACCGTCACTGCAAAATCATTGATCTCTATTCCATAAAATTGTCCGATAGAAACTTGTATCGGATTGCCAAAATCCAATACCATCTGTCCATGATGGATTTCCTTTAATGCCTGATTTTCCAATCGTCGAATGGACAGGTAAGTCTCCGTCAAAAAATTTCCAGAACCGCAGGCCGGATCCAGCCAGCAAAGCGAAGCAAGTTTACTCTGGAACTCTTTCAGTTTTTTTACTTTTGTACGTTCCACGCTTATTTCACATATTTCGCTTAATTCTTTTTTGAGATCATCCAAAAACAGCGGATCTATCACTTTATGAATATTCTCAATAGAAGTATAATGCATTCCACCGGATCGTCTCGTCTCTGGATTTAAAGTAGACTCAAATACTGCTCCAAATATTGTAGGGCTGATATCTGACCAGTCAAAATCTTTGCTGGCTCTCGTCAACAGCAATTCTCGGATTTCTTCTGTGAACAATGGGATCTCTATTTTTTCATCCTGAAACAATCCACCATTTACATAAGGGAACGCTGCAAGTTCTGGTTCAAGATACGGATCTCTTTCTTCCGGCTTCGTATCAAGCACCTGAAATAATTCAATCAATGCTTTTCTCATGTGCTTTGTGTCAAACATCTCCAGATAGTCGTGGAACATCCCCCGCCTGCCAAAGATGCCGGCATCTTCTGCAAAAAGGCAAAATACCAGACGCACACATAACACATTCAGACTTTTCAGCGTATATTCACTGGTTGCATCTACATACTGTTTTTGAAAAGCATCATACAACAAGCCAACAATCTCACCGGCTTTCATGGAGACTTCCATTTCTTTTTCCAGATGATGATTTTTACTGTCTACAAGAAATTGCAGGCGGTAATACTCATCAGGAAGATTCTCCAGAAGAATTTCTTCCGGATCGCCGCCCGGCTGATCCATATCATATACGAAAAACTTTTCAAAATTGCAAGTGACTACCCATCGTGGATGTTTTGATACCGGAAGTTCTGTGATATATCTTTTTGCCTGCTGAAATGGTGTCAGCAGACTGCCATCTGACTGTTTGATTGGTTTTTTCAAATCCTTCCCGATGGCTTTCTGCTCAATCAGCACCTTTGTGGCTTCAATATAGCCATCAATAAAACTGGTATGCCCCAGAAACACCCTGTCCTCAAAGCTGATAAACTGCTCCGGATGCTCAATTCCAAAGACATTACCCAAAAGGGAAAGCCAGAATTTCTGGCTTTCTCCCTTCTCATCTCCCTTCCCTGTCCAATATGCCGCAAACTCTTTTGCGGCTTTTCTCTGCTCCATATCTGTCATCTGAATTCCCTCCATGGAAATAATCTGTACATTTCCAACAGGGAAAATGGATCGGATTTTGTGAGCAGGCCGACATCAATTTGCATTGTATTTATGGGGTATATCGGCTATAATCTTCTTATATGAAAACGGAATTGTGAAATCCGATTAAGTACAGAAAATCGGATAAAAGTACACATCCGGCTATCCCTCTTTTTCGAACGCTCTCGCCTTATCGTGAAAGGTTGCCCTTGACATTCCACACAATCTGGCGGCTTCAGTGACCGTGATTTCTTTCTGCCTCCATCGCTGATGTACTTCATAGAAGTTTTCCGGCAAAGGAATCGGCGGTCTGCCGAACTTCACTCCCCTTGCCTTGGCTGCCGCAATCCCTTCTGCCTGACGCTGTTTAATGTTGCTTCGTTCATTTTCAGCCACAAAACTCAGCACTTGCAGCACGATATCACTTAAAAATGTGCCCATCAGGTCTTTCCCCCGGCGGGTATCCAGAAGCGGCATATCAATGACTACAATATCCGATTTCTTCTCTTTGGAGATAATCCGCCATTGCTCCTGTATCTCGGCATAATTGCGTCCCAGACGGTCAATGGACTTCACATATAAGATTGTATTCTCGTTTAATTTCCGCAAAAGTTTCTTATACTGTGGACGGTTAAAATCCTTACCGCTCTGCTTATCCACATAAATATTCTTCTCCGGCACATTCATCTCTGCCATTGCGATCAACTGTCTGTCCTCATTCTGGCTTGCAGAACTGACACGACAGTAACCATACGCTGTCTGTCCCATGCTTTCCTCCTTTCCCCGGCTGCTGGTTTGCACCTTTCCCGGCATGATTACAAGTGCAGCTTCTATTTTCTCATAAGTGCTAAGAGAAGGCATAGAAAGACGTGCATCAATCCCCTATGCCTTCTCATACATCACTTTCCTTTAGTTGAATGGCAATTCCTCACCCTCCGAAACTTGCATAAAGCCATCCTTGTCCTGCCCGGCGGCTTGTTCCGTCTCCTTTTCTGCCGTATCATCTCCGCTTTTTCCACCGGCGAACTCATGCTCATCCACAATCACATCTGTGGTATATACTGTATTGCCGTCCTTATTCTTGTAGGAGCCGGTATGGAGTCTGCCGACCACCGCTATCTTCATCCCCTTATGGAGATATTTCTGCACAAAATCCGTTCCCTTTCCAAATACAATGCATGTAATAAAATCTGCGGTTCTTTCCCCATCCTTTTTATACCGGCGGTCAACTGCCAGCGTATATCTGGCAACCGCTGTATTGTTCTCATTACCGGAAATGCGGATCTCCGGGTTTTTTGTCAGCCTTCCCATCAGCATCACTTTATTCATATGGATTTTCCTCTCTTCCTCTTTCAAAATATTTGTCATAGACACCGTTCTGGATGGCATACTCCATCCACGCATCATCCTGCTCATTCAGGTCATCAATGAAATGCTCCAGCGGATTGGCAAGGATGATATCCAGATAGTTCCCCTGTTCCTCTGCCTCTGCCAGTTTGCCATTTATCCGCATGATAAACCGCTTGGTTTCCTGGCTGACAGAGAGTGCAGCCAGCATGTTCAGCCTTTTTCTTGTGTTCTCATAATCGGGATCAGCATAGGCATACAGCACGTCACGTTCTTTTTTATCAAATCTCATCATAATTGTTCTTCTCCTTCCACGTAAAAAGAGACTGTAGCCGGTATGACACGGTTATAGTCTCTTTATTGGTTATCTGTTATTTAGTTGTCGTCTTCTACCGGAGCATGTTATCCCGGTCTTGTGCACCCTGTAAGTACATCTGCTCTGCAATACGAAGTTCCAGGTTTGCCATTGCGTTCCCCAGCAGTTCCTCTAAGGCTTTCTGCTGGTCTGTGCCCTGATACAGCACTTCGGAAAGCCTGCGGACACGCTCATAAAATCCTCTGTAGATCTGGTCATCCCCTAAAATCTCCCCGATTGGATCTTCGTATCTGCACCTGTAATATTCGCTCATAAATCCTTTATCCATCTGTTCTACCCCTTTCTTTATCTTCCGTAGATAACCATTTTAAGCCATGCATCTGCTGTAGCAATCCCGATTGTTATCCATCCAGCGATTGCCGGTATCAGGAACACCAGGAATGCGACCCCCAGCATACGCAACACCTCTCTTCCACCTTCCAGCCCAAATGCGTAACTTCCTATGGCGGTCAGAAAAAAAATCATTGCCAGCAGCCGGAATATCCATCCGGAGCAGTGCAACACAAAGGCACACAGCCATTTCAAAATAGTCAGTGCCAGCGCAACCGGCATCAGCACCAGTCTAAGAAAAATCCTGATCAGCATCATGCGCTTTCCCCTTTCTTAGCTTTGTTTCAAATATCTCCGGTAGGTATCCATAACGGAGTCGGTAACACCGCTCTTGTACACCTTCCGAATATCTGTAACGGTCTCATCCTTCAGAAGTGCCAGCCACTCAATCAGTTCTCTCCTGCCGTTGGCAAAATTGCAGCATCGCCCTTCTGCATAATCAATCCGGTATCGCATAAATCCATCCCTCCTACCTGTACACAATTTCAGATAATACGATTTCCTCTGCCCTGTTTCTGATATTGTTCATCCGGCGCAGCCACAGCATGCTGTCCTGTGCTTTCAATGCCTCCGTCACACCTTCTGCCCTTGCGATCTGATCCACAATTCTGTCCATCATCTCCTGTGCCATTTCATCTACATCTGCAAGGTGTTCCATCAGGGTTTCATTCAGCAGCATAATCTGATATCTTGCCTTTTTATGCTCCATCAGATATACTCTGCGAAGCATCCCATACTTTCCGATGGTTCTCTTCTCTGTCTGTTTCAGCACAATCAACGGATAATAATAATCTCCATGAAGCGCATAGGTAATGCCTCTGTCTGTGATATACTTTGGTAATGGTTTCTCTGTCATGCCGATTCCTCCTTCTGCTCGTCTTTTTTCCTGTAATAGTTTTTCATCGCACGTTCCCTGTTCGCCTGTGCCTGTCTTTCCAGCTTCTCTCTGGCTTCCGGGTCATTCTGCGCCCTTTCCTTCAGGTTTTGACGGCTTCTTCTGGTTGCTTCCCTGTAATAACTCCGTTCTTCTTCCAGTTTTATAGCAGCATCTGCATCCACTTCTGCAAGTTCCTTTAATTCTTCCTTGTAAGCTGCCCTTTTCTGTGAATGATTTTGATTGTATTGCTTCTGTTTTTCCTGCTCCTTTTGGGCATATTCCGGGTCGGATGCCATGCGCTCTTTTCTTTTTCGATCCGCCTCTACCCTCCTCTCACGCTCTTTTTCCTTGATTTCTTCTAGTTCAGCAGCCGCTTCCGGATCTGTTTTGGCACGCTTTTCCAGTTCTTTGCGGTACTCCTGCCTTTTCCTGTGCCGTTCATTATTTTTCTTTCTGTATTCCGCTTTTCTCTCTTCCAGAAGTCTTGCATACTCCGGATCGCTCGCTGCCCTTTCTTTTTGCCGCTGCTTGTATCTTTCAGAAGCTTCTTTTTCCCGTTTACGGATGCGTGCATATTCTGCTGCCGCCTCCGGGTCTGTATCCGCCATTTCTTTCAGGCGTTTCTTCCTGTCTTGGAACTTTTCTGCGGCTTGTCTCCCCTTTCGTTTCTTTTTTTCTTCCTTCTGTTCCTGTAGCTTTGCCACCACATCATCCGGCGGCGTCTTCTCACAGACTGGGAACGATTCTCCGACAAAGTTGAAGTAAACATCAATCCTCTGTTGCCTTCCATATCCTCTTCCACCTGTAGGTGCATGGACTTCCACACGTTCAATCAACTCATACAACATCTGATTGGTAACCTCTGCACAATCCTTATACTTCTTCACAAGGCGCAGAAAACGCTGTGGGTCTGCTTTTCTTTTATTGTCCGGTGTCTGTTCTTCCTTAAGCTGTTTGATCTGGCTTTCCAGTTCTCCCTGCTCGGCATCATATTGACGCATCAACCTCTGGAATTGCCGTTCCGGAAGTTTCCCTGCCATATTATTCTCATATAGTCCCCGGATCAGTTCGTCCAGTTCCGTCATTCTCTGCTCTGCCTTCATCAGCAGCTTCCGATCCATCGTAGAAGCTTCATCCTGCCGGTTCTCCCATTGTGACTTAATCTCGTTTACAAATCCTTCTTCATCTTCCAGCGCATGCTTGCTGACTGCCTGAACAGATTTCAGAATAATCTCTTCCAGAGTGGATGCTTTCACATAATGTGACGCACAGGTTTGAATCCGGCTGCGGTAATGCCCACACTGAAAGTAAATATATTCCTCTTCCGGATTAGGGCCGCTCTTTTTCTTCTGCGTGCCGCTGCTCATCCTTCCGCCACAATCTGCACAGAAGATAAGTCCGGACAGCCGGTGCGGTTCTTTTCCCCCGGACATTTTCCTTGGCTGCCGTTTCCGCATTTTTTGTGCCATATCCCATGTTTCCTGGCTGATGATCGGTTCGTGAGTATCCGGGAAAAACATCAGCTCCTCCGGTCTCGCCTTTCTCCGCTTTTTTGTCTTGAAGTTTTCGCAGATTGTCTTACCTAAAACGGTATGCCCCAGATATTCCTGTTTATCAAGAATGGAACAGATTGTGGTGGCACTCCATACGCAAGGGTCATGGTAACGTACATTCCGGCAATCCTCCGGATGGTATTTTCTGGCATATGCTGCCGGTATCAGCACTTTTTCATTACTTAAAATTTCTGCGATATCTGTTGCACCAATCCCCTCGCAGGTCATCTCAAAAATACGCCGCACAACCTTTGCCGCTTCATCATCCACATAAAGTGTCTGCTTATCTCCCGGCACTCTCATATAGCCATAGGGGATAGCCCCACTGCATCGTTTTCCATCCTTCATACGGGATTTGAAGATCGTGCGTATCTTATTACTGGTGTCCTTGGCATACCACTCATTCATGATATTGAGGAAAGGCGTGAAGTCATTGTCATTTGGTCTGCTGCTGTCTACGCTGTTATTGATTGCAATAAACCGAACACCCTTGTTGGGGAAAGTAATCTCCGTATAAAAGCCAACCTGCAAATAATTTCGACCAAACCGGCTCATATCCTTGACGATTACAGTTCCCACATGTCCGGCTTCCACTTCGGCAATCATTTCCTTGAACCCGGGACGGTTAAAGTTTGTTCCTGAAAATCCATCGTCTGTAAAATGCCGGATATTCTGAAATCCCTGATTGACCGCATAGTCCTCCAGATACTTCTTCTGGTTCACGATGCTGTTTGACTCTCCCTGCTGCTCATCGTCACGGGATAATCGCTCATAGAGTGCGGTGATTTTCTCATTTTCTCTTGTAGCCATGCGTTTCCTCCTTTCCTTTCCGACATAAACAAATACGGGATATTTCCTGCACTTGTTTATGCTGAAAATCTATCTGTTTTTATCCTATCACAACTCTTCCCTTCGGATCTGTGACTACATAGGAGCTGTGCATCTGCATTAGGTTGGGCTTTACAAAAAAGCGTGTTTTACCCGAACCAGAGCCACCGATAACGAGAACATTTTTATTTCTGGCATACTTTGGCTCTTTCGGTCTGCCGGACATCATTAAGCGTTCTGTCTCTGTCAGAATGATGTTATTTTCAAACACCGGGTCCATATAAGGCTTAATATCCTTTTCTGTTCCCCATCTTGCAGAACCATACTCCACACCTTGCCGATACTTCTTGGCATTCTTCGCCCGGTAATATACCACCAGTTTCACTGCAATCCCACCAGCAATTCCATAGAGTAAATCCATGTAATAAAAACTTGGCAGTGGATTTGCAAAGGCACGTTCAAAATGATTCAATGTTTCCATCAGCTTGTCAACACTCGTTACTCCAGCACTGACACGATACAGCCATAGAATTTTGTTGATAAAATATGCAAATATCACATAAGGAAAGTTTAAAAGAAATAACTTTTTCTTATCCATCTTTTTTATCAACTCTATCTTATCCTGCACCAACTCTTTCATATCTTCCAACATCTTTCCGAGGATACTGTCTGCCGGAATCTGTATCATGGGTTTCTCTGCCATTCGCTTTGGTGCGGCTCTCTTTGGATGAGCTTTGCCCTGTTTCGATTTGTTCCCTGGCTTTCTTATTACTTTTCCTGTCATAAGCTCTGCCCCCTATCTTGCTGATGTTCTCTTGCTCGCTCCCGGTTCTTGCCCTTTGCGACAATCTCCTTAAAGTAAGCAAGTTTTCTCCGGATGGAAGGCTGCTGTTTCTTTTGCATCTGCTTACCGACATATTTTTTAAATGCCAGATTCATGGTATCCGTATCTCTGCCTTTAAAGAAAACAAGATACTTGGGCGGCTTTTCCATAGTATCCTTTTTTAGCGAATAATCAATTTTAAATTCCCTTGCCACACGTTCAAAAGATCGAATGTTGCTGTCATTTATCTCTATGTGCGATAACTCAACATTCTGCTTTCTAAGTTCCCGGTAAGACTGCTTTCCTTTCTTATATGGATTGGGACCTTTCTTCTGCTGTGCCGCAAGATACTTTTTAAGAGCATTCCTAAGTACCTCTGCTGTCAGCTTTGTAGCCTTGATTGACAACATGATTGTTTTTTGCGTTACTTCTTCTTCCATTAGGCTTACCTCCTTTCCTGGTGCTCATGCTGATTAAGGGGGAATCAGCAGATGATACAAATATAGTTTCATAAATATCTCCTTTCCCGACTTCCCGACAATTTGTCGGAAAGTGCTAAAACAATAAAAAAAGCCGATTGATTTTTCATTTCTGATAAACCAATCGGCTAAGGCTAAGTAACAATAACGTATTCTAGTTTTATACTATTCTAGTTTTATTTAATTCAAAAGCTTCCGTATCCCTTTCAACACTCATTTGATATACATGACAAATATCATTAATAGATTTTCCTATTTGAATTAATCTTTCTCTATTCTCTTTTTCACAATTGACACCAATAAAAATCTTACTAGGTATTGCAGGAAATTCATTTGAAAACGGATTTATAATTCGATACTCATTTTCATGTTCCCAACTTTTATGTTTAGCTGCCATAGAGAGAAAAATCAATTGATTATATAAATCTGTTTCCCCTGTCGTATTTGGTTCTAAATTGCCACTCCTTCTAAATTCTTCAAATGAATTTATTACATTTGTAATTATTGAATTTGCATACAGCCTTTTTTTCTCATAAGCAACAGGAAAAACATATTTTTTTTGGCTTTCTGTCAAACGATACTCCACACAAAAACCTTGATGCGAATTTGCATAGTATGCCCACATAGGCATATTCTGCTCATTTGTATCACTTAAACAAGTGATTTTATACTTCTGTACTATTTGAGAATAAAAATATTCAACTAAATCTCTATCCCATCCTTTTTCCTCCAATTTACTTTTGTCAAATATTAAAAACTGTCCTTCGAACGGATCATTAAAAGAATTAAAATCACTTAAATATATTTTTTTCTGCTCTAAGAAATTCAGTTTTGATTCGTTTAACTTTTTGTCCTTATTCAAACCATAATATTTGTATAGTGTATCTGGAATAGAGTCGCATTTATATTTAACTGCTTCATCAAATTTTTTTGTTTCTACCAATGACATATACTTTTGATAGTCCATATTTATACCTCACTTTCTGTAGCTACTACAAATTCTATCTCATTTTTCTTAATATGTCATCTACCATTTTCTAATAAATATATTGTACTAAATTGCATATACACCTTTTTCTCCTCCCAGTTCATATTATCCATAATTAAACACTGAAACAATACATCCACATCTTCCAGTCGATAAATCCGATTACATACATCAGAAAATCTTTCCAGATATTCTGGTTGTTGCATGACTTCTTTCCTGCTTATCAAACATTGGAGATATAATGACTCTAGGTGTTTTTTGCTGAATATTATGGCAGTAGTCTGTTCACCATCAACCATACATTTACGCTTTTCTAGTTCCTCCTCTGCCACTGAAAAGAAAACCCGTACATTCTCCACATACACATCGCCATCAAAAGATGGGTGCTTTTTCTTAATCCAGCGTTTTGCCGACACTTCCATGTTTCGTCTGTCCAATTCTGATTTTGCGCTCCGAAAAGATGGTATTTTTCTGGATGCATCCATATAGATATTGCTCTTTACCTGCCTGTCTGCCAAAAGTGCATATTCACCATTGCGGAAGAAATAGTCAAGCAGATGATTCAATCTCGCCTGGCTTTCCACCAAATGATAACTATCTTCTGAAAATTCCAGCTTTTCAAAATATAGTGGT
>JAUNBT010000281.1 GCA_030526985.1 Lachnospiraceae bacterium
TATAAATAAAGGGCTTACGGACTTTTTTGTTTTCACAACTGTCAAAGACAGGATTGTACAAGGTTTTTCTAAAAAAACAAACCCCTTCAGAAAAAAATAAGGAACCTTTTTGTTTTTTCCTCATAAACTCCTAGTATAGCAATGCTGGAGTTATGTATCAATGGATAATGATAAAGTAAACAGAAGCGGACTTTCCAGTTTTCAGGAAATAGAGCAGAACCTAAATGCCTCTTCCCACACATCCCCTATCCAGGCCCAATTAAGCCCGGAACGTTTTATGGTAGATGAATCCTTAATCGACCGGGACTATTCTTACATGAAAAAAATATCCCCCTCAATCGTCAGCCAAATTTCTGACTGGATTGAGGAGGAATGTGACCGCATCGAATATGACGGAAGTTTTCTCTACGACCAATACCCGGATAAAACAACTCTCTTAAAAATGACAGAGCGAATTGCAAAAAATCTTCCCAAAGAAATCTCCATCAGTCCCTTAGAACTCATCCAGGCTCTTCTCTGCGATGAGATTCTTTACCGACGCTGCCGCTATTATCGCAAAATGAAACAATTTCAATAATCTGTCCTCATATAGGGCATTGCGAGATAAAATACAGTGACGTCCTTCTCTTCCTCATAGGAAAATGCCAGATTCAGGTTGATTTCATTATCTCCATAGGAAACCGAGTCCTTCAAAAGATCACTGTAACCATAGACAGTGTAAATCTCCTCATTTTTTATCGATTCCACTTCCTCTGCTTTCAGGTAATGAAACAGCCTGCTGGCCAGCTTATTTTTCTCCGCTACCGAAAGATCTCCCTCCCGCTGTCCTTTAAAATTCATATTGGACACCGGGGTCAGATCTCTTTTTTCTAATTGTTTTTTAATCTTCTCCTGATAGGCAAGCATAGTATCCAGCCTTTTATCAGAGCGGTATGTTACGTACAGATACTGGTCTATTCTCTCTTTTCCGTCGTCAAGAGCAATATACATCGTCGTAATCGACAGGGAAACAGATCCTGCACTGCCCTCTTTTTTTAAATAAATCGTCTCCTGGTTATCTAACTTTTCTTCTTCTGTCTGGTATTTCCCCGTAAGTCCTAAATCTCTCGCTAAATCCTTTAAGACCTTCTCTTTTTCTTCTCGATTTAAATACACCTTATTCATTGGTGCGTTAAACTCAATACAGCCTTCTACCGGAGTAGAATCTAAAAGATCAAAGGTTTGCAAAATCCTTGCTTCTCCATCCCAGACATATAAGGAATAAGCCATGAGTCCCACTGCTGTCCATATTACAAAAAGGCAGAGGATTCTCTCGATTCGTTTTCTTTTTGTCATCTTAATCAGTCCATTCTATATCTGCATACGTCAAAATAATCTTCCTTACCCTGGCGCCTGCATCCATTAATTCGTTTCTGCACTTAGTATAGACTGATTTTTTCTTATTTATTCGCTGGCTTTTCTTCTTTTCTCATTCAACAGTGGATACCCACTATTCCACTGTTATTGTATAAAATGCCTCAAAGGTCTTTTGCGGATTCACCCGGATTATGCCCGGTTTTTCATCCAAATCCCCTTCAAATCCGTAATTATCACAGCGTCCCCACCATGGTTCTAAGCAGATAAAAGGTGCGCCCGGCGCCTGCCATATTCCAAAATTAGGAAATCCCTGGCATATCATCGTAAGGTACGGTGTACCATCCGGAAAAGCAATTCCAGCCTTCTTTATCTGTCCGTTATCAAATATTAATGCATCCTTTTGAAACCGGTCCCGTCCTATAAAACATCGTCCGTTTTCTAATTTAAGTTCATAGTTTTTTTCTGTATCTGCCGTTCCCGTCTCAGGGTCCAATAAAAGATAAGTAAGAGACGACAATTTCTTTTCAAAAGTCAGATAATAATCCTCCTGTCTTCCTATTACGCCATTTTCGTCCATTGCCGGTACATTGAAAGCCGGGTGTCCACCGATGGTACAAAACATCGGTTCATAGCCCATATTCTTTACCACCCATTTTACGAGAAGCTGATTATCTTTTACCTGATGACTCACTTCAAGCCCAAATGGAAACGGATATCGCTCCATCGTCTCCTCCGTTGCTGTCAACAGATGTACTGTCTTTTCTGTATCCCCCATTACATAGAAAAACTCCATATCCCTTGCAAATCCATGTTGGTTTGTCGGATAAGTCTTTCCGTTATAACGAAACTGATTTCCATAAGTCTTTCCTACATTTGGAAAAAGAATCGGTGCATGACGCTTCCAATAAGCATCATCTGCCTGCCATAAGATTTCCCTTTTCTTTTCCTTATCAAAAATACTGATTAATTCTGCACCTGCATCCGCTACTGTTACTTTCAGTCTTGCGGTCTCAATGATGTGCTTGTTCCTATCGTTTTTATCCTTCATAAACTAAATCCCCCTTTCATTAAAACAGAATTCCTATCATACTAAAAAAAGCACCGACTATCCAATAAATAGCCGGTACCTTATTCTGTCAAATCTTACTATACTGTTCGCCTTTTTTTTAAGCTTACTCAGCTACGTAAGGCATTAAAGCGATATGACGAGCTCTCTTAATTGCTACAGTTAAAGCTCTCTGATGTTTTGCACAGTTTCCTGTGATTCTTCTAGGTAAAATCTTACCTCTCTCAGATACGTATCTCTTTAATTTATTCACATCTTTATAATCGATGACTGCGTTCTTGTCTGTACAGAAAACGCATACTTTTTTTCTTCTGCGCATGCCTCTTCTTCTCATTGGAGAATCGCCGCGCTCGCTTCTATTGTATGCCATTGATATTACCTCCTAAAATAATTAATTGAAAGGCAGTTCCTCTTCCAGTCCGTCTGGAATGGTCATAAAACCGTCTCCTGATGCTGCACTCGGTGCTGGCCTTCCGCTATATGCAGGTGCCTGCTGATATCCACCGTCTGCCTGTCCCATTGCCTGCTGGCTCGCATTCTTGCTTTCACAGAAATCCTGTTCCTCTACTACTACGTCTGTTGTGTAGACTTTCACACCATCACGATTAACATAGCTTCCGGTCTGAATACGTCCGGAAATACAGATTCGCATTCCCTGTCTGAAGTATTTCTCTGCAAATTCTGCGGTACGTCCAAAGGACACACAGTTAATAAAATCTGCATCAGAATCACCATCACGCTTAAATCTTCTCTGAACTGCCAGAGAATATCTGGCTACAGCTGTTGCTTTCTCGCCCTGGGAATATCTCACTTCAGGATCTCTTGTTAAACGACCCATTAAAACTACTTTATTCATTCGGATTCCTCCAATCCCTATGCATCCTGTCTAACGCACAAGTATCTCATGACTGGCTCCATGATTCGAATTCTATGTTCGATCTCAGCCGGAGCGTCACTTGATGCATCGAATTGGATGAAGTAGTAATATCCTTCCTTCATCTTCTGAATCTCGTAAGCTAATCTCTTCTTACCCCATTCATCAACGTTAGTAATGACACCGCCAAATCTTTCGATTAAAGCTTTTACTTTGTCAACGGCCTCTGTTCTAGCGTCGTCTTCGATCTTTGCATTAACAACCAATGCTAATTCATACTTATTCATCGTTGTTTTGCACCTCCTTTTGGTCTTTTGGCTCTTCCTTTACTCTGGAAGAGCAAGGATTTTTACATATCACAATTACATATGTTATCATAAATAAGAAATCGCCGCAAGTGCTTTTTTTATTTTTCAGCATTTTTTTATTTTTAAGAC
>JAUNBT010000282.1 GCA_030526985.1 Lachnospiraceae bacterium
TTGCAAAAGAGATAGAACGTATTCATATGGAAACATCAATATTAACATATAATGATGAGAATGCATTAGCCTGCATTGTTTCACTTGCTTATTACTCTGCTCGGGTTTACTATACGATCATAAGAGAATTTCCAACGGGAAAAGGTTTTGCAGACATTGTATTTATTCCTAGAAAAGAATATGTAGATAAACCGGCAATGATTATTGAATTAAAATGGAATCAAACAGTAGATGCTGCAGTCCAGCAGATTAAGGAAAAGAAATATCAAGAGGCTTTGCAAGAATATTCAGGAAATATTCTATATGTTGGTATTAACTATGATAAGCAGACGAAGAAACATAGGTGCAAGATTGTAGAGGGAAAATAAATGAGACGACAGGGTTTATTCGATGAATAAGTCTTGATAATAGGTGAGAATATGGGAATATATTTAAACAGTAAAACTGCATATATGTTATACAAGGACGAAGCAAAGAAACCTTATTTTATTGATAAATCAAAGATGCTGAAAGAATTGATTCCTTTGGTGGAACGAGGAAGTGAATACATTTGTATTACCCGGCCTCGAAGATTTGGAAAGACAATCATGGCAAACATGGTTGCATCTTTTTTCGGTAAGGCAGAGGACAGCCATGATATATTCGACCAGCTTTTCATTTCTAAATCAGAGGAATATGAAAGAGATATCAATCAGTATGATGTGATTCATATCTCTTTTAATCAGTCTTTTTCAGAAGAAAGAACATACGGAAGTTATATCGAAAATGTGAAACAGATTCTGCATGATGATTTAAGAGAAGAATATCCTGAGGTGGTTACAGGTGAGAAAGAGGAAATTTTAAAGGATTTTAGAAGAATTTTTGCACAGAAGGGAAAAAGATTTATTTTTGTTCTAGATGAGTGGGATTATATCTTTAATCAGGATTATGTAACAGGAGAGGATAAAAAAAACTTTTTGTCTTTTTTGCGTAATCTTTTAAAGGATCAGCCTTATGTGCAGTTCGTATATATGACGGGGATACTTCCGATTGCAAAATATTCGAGCGGTTCAGAGTTAAATATGGTTGCAGAATTTACGATGGCAAAATCACCGGCATTTAGTGAATATTTTGGATTTACAGAGAGGGAAGTAGATGAACTTTATAAGCGTTATGAGATGATTACAGTGGATGGAAGGGTTTCCCGGAAGGATTTGCGGGAATGGTATAATGGATACTGTACAGCTTCTGGAGAAAGAGTATACAATCCAAGATCTGTTGTTCTTGCACTGCAGTATGACCATATTGAAAATTACTGGACGAGTTCGGGACCATATGATGAAATATTTTACTATATTAGAAACAACATCGAAGATATCAGGGATTTACTGGCTTTTATGGTTTCCGGAGTCAGTATACCTGCACGAATTCAGGAGTATGCGGCTACATCACAGAATTTGCAGACAAAAGATGAAATATTTTCAGCCATGGTTGTGTATGGTTTTTTAAGTTACGAAAAAGGGAAAGTGTGTATACCAAACAGGGAATTGATGGAGAAATTTGATGATTTACTTCGCAAAGAGAAATCTTTAGGTTATGTACATCAACTGGCGAAAGCATCTGAAAAAATGTTGGAGGCGACGTTGGCAGGTGATACTGAGACTATGGCAGAGATTTTGTCACTCGTTCATGATTCAGAGACACCTCTTCTAAAATATAATAATGAGACAGAATTGACAGCTGTTGTAAATCTGGTATATTTAGCGGCAAGAGAGTACTATCGGATTGAGAGGGAAGAGAAGGCGGGAGTTGGTTACGCAGATTTTATTTTCTATCCAGAGATTGACAAAAGTGCAGATTGTATTATCCTGGAACTAAAGGTAGATGCATCACCGGAGGAGGCAATCGAGCAGATAAAAAATCGAAAGTATGCCAAAAAATTTCAGCCAAAGTTAGGAGAAGAGGAAACCTACACAGGACGTATCCTGGCGGTGGGAATTTCTTATAACAGAAAAGAAAAAGTACATCGATGCAAAATTGAAATATTGGGGAGGTGAGATCATGGGAATTTCATTTCCATTGGGAAAAGATGATTTTTATAAAATAAGACAAGACGGCGATTATTATGTGGATAAAACTGGCTTGATTGAAGAACTTTTAGAAGAGTCTTTTGAAGTGAAACTGATTACCAGACCCCGGCGATTTGGTAAGACACTGACGATGACTATGTTAGAAGATTTTTTTGATATCAGTCGTGACAGCAGAACCGATTTTGCCGGGTTGGCGATTTGTAAAAAGGATGATTTGTGTTCTAATTGGATGAACCAATGGCCGACAGTTTTTCTGACCTTAAAGAGTGTGAATGGAAAAAACTTTGAGAGTGCATATGGTATGTTCAAATCCCTAATTGCAGATATCTGTGAAAAATATTCTTTTTTGGAAAAAAGTGATCGTGTCGATAATGATGATAAAAAACGTTTCCAAAGATTAAAAAGTGAAACAGCAGATGATACAACAGAAAAAAACAGTCTATTTCTCCTTACCCGTATGTTGTATGCACACTATGGTAAGCCGGTTATTCTTTTGATTGATGAATATGATGTACCTCTTGCAAAGGCGGATGATTCCGGTTATTATGATGAAATGTTAGAAGTGATTCGTACGGTGTTTGATAAAGCATTAAAGTCAAATCGGTTTTTAAAATTTGCTGTGATAACAGGCTGCTTGAAGATAGTCAAGGAAAGCATTTTTACAGGAACGAATAATTTTGTATCAGATTCTATTACTGGCGGAAGATTCGAGGAATATATTGGATTTACAGAAGAAAATGTAGAGCAGATATTAAAGGATACTCATTTTTTAGACCATAGGGAGGAAATAAAGAATTGGTATGATGGATATCATTTCGGCTCTATGGATGTGTATTGTCCATGGGACGTGTTAAATCATGTCTCGGCCCTTTTGATCAATCCGAAAAGTAAGCCGCATAGTTACTGGGAAAATACGAGTCATAACAATATTATTCGAAGATTTATTGATCGAAAGGATTTGTGGGAGAAGGCTCATATTAATGATGATTTTGAAGTGTTATTGGCGGGAGGTTCCATTGTCAAGCCGATTACAGAGAATCTGACCTATGATATGGTGAATTCTTCTGCAGATAATCTGTGGAGTCTGCTTTACCTGACGGGATATCTTACAATGGACTCGAATAGAAGTTTGGAAAATGGGAATATGTCGTCAGATTCTATTGCACTTAAGATTCCCAATGAAGAGATTCATCGTCTTTTTAAAACAACAGTATTAAAATGGTTTGAAGATAAGGTGGCTGCATCAGACAGAAGGGAATTGTTTCATGCATTATGGAATCAAGAGGAAGAAAAATGCTCTGCAATTCTATCGGAAATGCTATTTGAGACAATCAGCTATAATGATTATAAAGAGGCTTATTATCATGCATTTGTAACCGGCATTTTGTCGTATGCCGGCTACAAGGTGAAATCAAATGCAGAAGCAGGCGAAGGCAGGCCGGATATACTTTTGCTGGACGAAAGGAATGGAAAGGCAATTGTAATTGAGATTAAAGTAACAAATGCTTTTAAAGCCATGGAAGAAAAATGTGAGGAAGCGTTGAGGCAAATTGATACAAGACGATATGCAAAAGGTCTCGGAGATGAATACGAAGAGATATTAAAGTATGGAATTTGTTTTTATAAAAAACGTTGCCGGGTAAAGGG
>JAUNBT010000283.1 GCA_030526985.1 Lachnospiraceae bacterium
GTTTCTCGTTACAGCGTTTTGCCATCTGGTATGCATGAAGGGTATCCTTAATATTCTCTGGTTTCAAGATCTCCAACTCAAGAAGTTCTTCTGTTGGAGTCGTTGCAAGGAGAGCATCTTCTTCTGCTGTAAGTTGTGGCATTCTCCATCCTGACTGACTGGAAATGGTTACACCAGAACCACCTTCTGCAATTACCTTGCCGACTTCTTCTAATAAAACAGCTGTTCCATATAAGTCAACCTTTAAGATTGCTTCGATTGGCGCCTGACTAGGGGATACACCAGCTCCATTTACCATCATTGTGATATCTCCAAATTCCAAAGCTTTTGCAATTAGACTCTTAATAGAATCTCTGGATGAAAGATCCATCTCTACTGCCTCCACATCAAAGCCTGCATTATTCATGGTTTCAGCAATTGCTTTTGCATTAGCGAGGCTCTTGTCACCCATTACGATTTTCTTACCATACCCCATTCTTCTGGCAATTGCCATGCTAAGCTGTCCAGCTCCTGTTACGATCATTACATCTTTTTTCATTCTAAATCCATCCTTTCATCAAACAACAAAACCTCATCTGTATTCATTTTATCGCTATCCTTTTGAAAGAACAATTTTGATTTCGATGCATTTACATAAGTTTTGCTTATTCTAATAGTTTCTTTCCCAATTCGAATGCTTTCTCGCAATCAACAGGAAACTGTTTTTCTCTATATGCTTCTTTTTCCTCTGCGGTAAAAGTTTCACACACATATTTCGAATAGTCATCAAATTGATATGTATTATGTGCAAAAAGTAGTTCCGGCTTAGAAAAATATCCTTCTACAAACATCTCAAACAATTTCATATTCTCACGATAACCACCAGCTATCATTTCTTCTTCATCTACATTCATTGTATAGATACATGCTGTCTTCATCTTGTTTTCTACCAATGTTGGATAGCCTATTTTATAAGTCATATATGGGAAGAAAAATCTTTCATAAAAAGAATGCAGCTGTCCCGTAATTGTTCTATAGTAAATAGGTGAACCAAAAATAATCCCATCTGCGGTAGCCAGCTTTTCAAGTACTGGATAAAGGTCATCTCGAATCGCACATTTTCCGTAACTCTTTCCATCTTTTATTTTGCAGGCGAAACAGCTTTTACATCCTGTATACTTCAAATCATACAGATCAATTCGTTCTGTCTCAACTTCTCCTGGTGCATATGCTGCTTTTGCACCCTCCAATGCCTTATCTAACAATATTGCTGTATTTCTGTTTTTTCTCGGACTTCCATTTATTGCATATACTTTCATGTTAATCTCCTCGTAAATTCTATTTTGTTTTCTTATATTGTAAAATATGTAACAGCAAAGCAATCATAATCATAGTTGCTCCCAGTGTTACAAATCCTACCCACTCATAACTTCCATAAATCATTGTTCCTGCATAAGAACCAATAGAACCTCCAAGAAATGTACTGACCATGAATATGGCTGCAATACGATTTCTTTCACTTCCACTAATCGTTTGTATTCTTGCCTGATTTGCAACATTACAACACTGAACGCCATAATCCAATAGAATAACACCGATAATAATACCAACGACGCTCTTTCCCCAGACAGCAAAGCAGATAAATGAGACGCCGATCACAATCATATGAAATAATAGCGTAAAATTGGTTCCTTTTTTATCTGACATTTTACCTGCCATTGGAGCAAATACAGCCCCTGCAATTCCAAACAGGCCAAACAAACCTATCGTGCTTGCGTTATATCCGAATGGACCTTCTCCAAGATAGAGGGTTAAAGTCGTCCAAAACGCACTGAATATACCAAATACAATTGCACTGTTAATGGATGCTCGCACTATGACTGGATATTTTCTCGGAAGATTAAGCAATGACCTTAGCGAATCTCCATAACTCATGTCCACATTTGCTTTTGTATCAGGCAATACTTTGTATAATATCAAGGCTAAAATCGCAATAAGAATCGCTGCAATCAAATAAACTGTCTTCCATCCGAAATAACCACCAACCAAACCACTAAATACTCTTGATGCAAGAATGCCGATTAGCATACCACTGATAATAGTTCCTAAGTTTTTTCCTGTGTTTTCAGGCAATGACAGCTGTGCTCCTAACGGGATCAAAAGCTGCGGCACCATAGATGTAAAACCAACACAGAAACATATTGCTGCAGTCATCATAAATGTTCCTGACACTACCATACATATCAGTGACACTACGCAGAGTAACAG
Organism: Lachnospiraceae bacterium; assembly: GCA_030526985.1. GTDB lineage: Bacteria > Bacillota > Clostridia > Lachnospirales > Lachnospiraceae > SIG292. The sequence continues at coordinate 2,248 of JAUNBT010000283.1, forward strand.
TGTAATGGATATCAGTTTTTTTCGATTACATAAATCGGCTGCTGGAAGAAGAAAAAATAAACCACATGCATATCCCAGCTGTGTCAGTGTTGCCACAATTCCCACACTTGATGTACTTACCTGGTAATAGGTCGCTATTTCTCCCAACAGTGGTTGTATATAATAGATATTTGCAACAACTACTCCGCCTGCAATTGCCATAAGAATCAGTAACCTTTTATCTATATCTTTTTTCTCTGTTTCCATCATTTCACTCTTTTCTATTTGAAAATCTCATAATGAATAAAACCACTATTCATTGTTTGCCTTCCATAATCTACTTATAAATAATTTCGCACTCTTTCCGCTCTGTATACAATTTCCAGTAATCTTCAGCAATCAGTTTTGGATCATAGTGCGTATCTGGTGCAACATTTCCCATAATTGAAACCACACCAACAAAGATTCCTTTCTCTGCCAGCTCCTGATTCAGTGTGATTGCTAATGCTTTCAATGCAGCCTTATCTACTGATATACACGTAAACTCGGCCATAGGATACATAGCAAGTCCGCCGCCTGTAAAAAGAATTGTTCCTTCTTTCGCTTCTATTTGCTCTGGCAGAACCTGCTCTACAGAGTGGAGTGCACTTGCCACATCCACCTGATAATGTCTCATTAATTCAGCACTGCTAAGTGTAGTTGGAAAGCCTGGTTCAAGAATTGCCGCATTATAAACCATAACATCTATTTTTCCATACATTTCTTTCACTTTCATAAAAGCTTCTGTAAGTGATTTTGTATCTGCTGCATCTGCAGCTACGCCTACACACTCCATTTCTTCGGCTTCAAATTCTTTTACATAAGAATCAAGATTTTCTTTATTTCTCGCCATTAATACGACACGGAAATCATTCTGTGCGAACTTTTTTGCTACATGGTTTCCCATTCCTTTTCCTGCTCCTACAATTACAATTGTTTTTTTACTCATATTCTGTTACCTCCATAGATTTTTGTTTTAGAAAGTGTCTCTTTCTTGTTTCTATTCTTATCTTATGATATGATGATTCATAACACAAACGCATTTATTGATATGAGGAGATAACAATATGATTATGATGAATAACAATCTTCGAATCTTTATCCAAGTAGCAGAAAAAGGCAGCTTTACAGCTACCGCTAATGAATTATTTATATCTCAACCCGCAATCAGTAGAGCTATCAGATCTCTTGAAGATGAATTAAAGTTGAAACTGTTTTACCGCGACAAACGGAATGGACTTATTTTGACTGATGCTGGGAATAAGATTCTGATTCAGGCAAGACAGATGGCTGACATCGAAAATCGAATCTATCAAACTGCGTTTCGAGAAAACAACTTTTTAGGTGGTAAAGTACGAATTGCAAGTATGCCTATCATTACTTCTGTAATTCTTTCCAAGGTATTTTATAACTTTCGACAAAAATACCCTTTTGTCACTCTGGAACT
>JAUNBT010000284.1 GCA_030526985.1 Lachnospiraceae bacterium
AGGCCCCTTATACTTTTTCAATGTCAGAGTTCTTGTGGCGGTTCCGCTGTTTCCATAGGAATCCTCTGCTGTGTAAGTGATAATCTTTTGACTCTGGTTTTCCCCGGCACTGATATCAGAATACAGGCTTGCCTTTACTTCAACACCATTATCACGGGTTACAGTAACTCCTTTTGTCAGATTCAAATCGCCTTTTCCGCTGTATACCAATTCGTCGGAATCGAAATGAATCGTTAATGTTTCTGCGTTTGCTGCTGTACCGGAAGCAAGTGCTTCTTCGTTTTCCTTATTAAGTTTATGTTGAATAAAGCTGGGAAGCTCATAGTGGAAAACAAATAGAAGAACCAGATTGATCACAGCAACAGTTGTTACAACATACTTTAAAATAGACTTTAATTTTTGCTGCTTCATGTATAAACCCCTTTTCAATTATTATATCTGAACCATAATAGGTTTCAGAAGATATTATATATCATAGCACGAAAGGGGGAGGTTGTTCAAGATTTTCTTGAATTCCTACTTTAATATTTTTGGGGAATATGGTAATATAGTAAAGAGTGTAATTGGGAGAGGAAATACATAAGGGAAAGAAGTTAAGATATGATTGATATTCACACACATATTATACCGGAGGTCGATGATGGATCGGATAGTCTGGATGATTCTTTGATGATGGCTGAACTTGCTGTGGAGAGCGGAGTCCACACACTTGTCGCCACACCTCATTGCAATATGATTGGAACGTTCGAGAATTATTATTCCCCTGAGTGGCAGAACAATTTTAATAATTTGGAGAGGTATTTAAAAGAGAATCAGATTGCACTTCGCCTTGTAAGGGGAATGGAAATATTTGCAACGGACGATGTGGCAGATAAGATTGAGGATGAATTACTTCTTCCACTGGGGGACACCCGTTATTATTTAATTGAATTTCCGTTTGGGGCAGATCCATTTTGGATGGGAGATATTTTAGATTCTGTGTTGAATTTGGATAAGATACCGGTGATTGCCCATCCGGAGAGATATTACTGTATTCAGGATGAACCGATGATTTTATATGAATGGATGCAGCAGGGTTGTTTAAGCCAGCTGAATAAGGGAAGTGTGTTTGGGCGTTTTGGAAGACATGCTCAGAAGGCAGCTGAAATATTATTAGATAATCGTCTGGTAACTTGTATGGCAAGCGATGCTCATACTCCTTATCAGAGAACAACATTTATGGGGGATATCCGTGATTATTTAAAAGAAGAATTTGGGGAGAAATATGCCAATTTACTTCTGCTTGTGAATCCACAGAGGATTTTGGAAGACAGGCTGATTTCGAATGATGAATTGGAACGGCCAGAGGACAGCAGGAGATTTTGGTTTACATAAGGAGTAGAACATGAAGAGAATAAAGCAGATTAGTATTATTATATTTGTATTATCCGTATTATCTTATGGAGCGTATCGCTTCTATTGCCACCAAACTGTAGACAAATATTCACCGGAGATTGATTTGACTGAGAATGAGATTTCTGTCAGTATCTCTGCCGATGAAAGTGAACTCCTTTCTGGAGTAACTGCTTATGACTCCAAGGATGGAGATGTGTCAGATTCCCTGGTGGTGGAAAGTGTTTCAAAGTTTTTAAAAAACAATCAAAAACTCGTGACTTATGCCGCATTTGATTCGGATAACCATGTGGGAAAAGCAACGAGAACGGTTGTTTACAGTGATTATACATCGCCTCAGTTTGCAACGAAGAGTCCATTTCGTTTTCCGGTAAATACAACCGATTTTATTTCTGAAGTAACAGCAAAGGATTGTATTGATGGGGATATTTCTGACAAGATTAAGATATCACCGGGCTTTTCCATTGTAACGGATACCCCCGGTGATTATGAGATTCAACTGCAGGTTTCAAATAGTTCTGGTGATGTGGAATACCTGCCTGTGACAGTGGAGATTTATGATCCGACAGACAGTGCAGTGACACCTGAGATTGAACTGAAAAAGTATATTGTTTATACGAATGTAGAGAAAGAAATCGATCCGCAGGATTATTTAAAAGAAGTCAATATAGGAGCAGGGACATATAAATTGACGAGTGGTAGTGCGGATTATAAAGAAGATACACCATCTGCTGGTGGAAAGATGAGCTATGACGAAATCGACATAGATGACAGTCAGGTGAATTATGAGAAAGCCGGGACTTATGAGATTACTTACAGTATGACTGTGGATAAACAGTATGAGGGGAAGACGCGGCTCATTGTTGTAGTAAGAGATAAAGCGGGGGATGAGTAAATGGAAGAAAGAACAGAATATATGCCGATGAGAGGCATGAGTGTAGATCCATACACAATTGTGCGTGATGTGGCCAGATGGTGGTTGGTAATTCTCTTGCTTTCCGTTTCCGTTTCTTTACTGACTTATATTTATGTCAGGAGCAGCTATAATCCAACCTATACAGTCGAGAGTACTTATGTAGTAAGCCAGAAAGGAAGTTCCTATGCCTACAGTGAGCTTTCGGCAGCACAGGAAGCAGCGACGAAGATGAGTCAGATTCTAAGCAGCTCCGTTTTACAAAAGAAAGTATGCGAGGATTTAGGTCTTTTTACATTTCCGGGACATGCTTCGGCAGAGGTGGTTCCAGAGACAAATATCCTTACGATAACAATGAGAGCAAGTTCACCGGAACTGGCATTTAATTTGTTAGAATCGACGATGGAGAATTATCCTACCGTATCAGAGTATCTTTTGAGTAATGTCGTGTTAGAGGTTTTGGAGAATCCTGTGATTCCGGAACAACCAGACCATGCACTGAATACAAGAACACCAATGATGAAGTCTTTCCTTTTTACGGCGGCAGCTTTAATTGCACTGTTCGCATTGCTCTCTTATCTAAAAGATACCGTTCGTACAGAGAAGGATGCAAAAAATAAGATTGATACCACATTGCTTGGCACGATTCATCACGAACAGCGCTATAAAACATTAAAAGCGAAGATACGTCGTCCAAAGGGAAGCATACTTGTGACGAATACTTCCAGCAGTTTTCGTTATGTGGAGAATATGCGTAAGCTTGGTGTGAAGATTAAGAAGAAGATGGATGAGAATGGACAGAAAGTCGTTTTAGTATCTAGTGTACTTGAAAATGAGGGAAAATCAACGGTTGCAGCGAATCTGGCCCTTGTTATGGCTCAGGAAGATGCAAAAGTTGTTTTGATTGACTGTGATTTCAGAAAACCATCCCAGTTTAAGATTTTTGATAAAGAGAAGGAATCGCTTATAGAGCTCGGTGAAGTGATTTGTCAAAGAGCAGATGCGGATCAGTTGATTTCTCAGGATGAACTTACAGGACTGTATTTTATTATGGGAAGCCGGATGTATCCGGATTCAACAGAGATGATTGGATCTAAAAGATTTAAAACGTTGCTGGATTATTTGAAAGAAAAGATGGATTATGTTGTAATCGATTCTTCGCCGATGGCTTTGGTTGCGGATACAGAAGAATTGACAGAGTATGTTGATGCAGCAATTCTCGTTGTCAGACAGCACAGGGCTCAGATTAGTGAGCTTAATGATGCGGTTGATATTTTAGATGATGGACAGAATCGGCTTCTCGGTTGTATTTTAAATGATCTTTATGACAGCCTTGGTGAGACGATGGGTCAGTATGGCT
>JAUNBT010000285.1 GCA_030526985.1 Lachnospiraceae bacterium
ATTGGTCCTCGTCAAAAATCGGGAATGATCATGGTTGGAAAGCTCATTCATGGCAATATCCAAAGAACCTCTGTGGAACCGGGACATATGATGACTCATTGCGCTGAAAAATGCATCGCTGTTTCCCAAAAGCTCTCCCCGGTATTCATCACTGTGCTTTTCCATTCCTGTAAGAAACCAGGTAATCGGTTCCATAAACGCATCATAGTTCATAACCGTATCCCACTGGTCTCCCATGAGCCAGTCTCCCGGATCTCCGTAATGTTCCGCTAAAATAATTGCTTCCGGATTGGCTTCCTTCACCGTTTTTCTAAACTCTCTCCAAAAATAGTGATTGTACTCAGCCGTTCTTCCAAGGTCTGCTGCCACGTCTAATCTCCAGCCGTCCGCATTATAAGGAGGAGCCACCCATTTTCGTGCAATATCCATAATATATTCAAATAATTTTGGTGAATCTTCATAATTTAACTTCGGCAGGGTATCATGTCCCCACCAGCCATCATAAGAGCTGTTGTAGGGCCAGGCATCTCCATCGTAGAACCTGAAAAAGCTATTGTAAGGACTGGCGGCATCCACATAAGCCCCCTTCTCATACCCTGTCTGCTCTTCATAAATCTTTTCCCTATCCAGCCATTTATTAAAAGAGCCACAGTGATTAAAGACACCATCTAAAATCACTTTCATCCCTCTTTTGTGGGCTTCCTCCACAAGTTTAACAAACAACTGGTTACTTGCCTCTAAATTTTTCTTATTCGTAACCCGGCTGATATACCGGGACGCTTTGTCATTCGTATCCTGATCCAGCTCTAAAAGATCTCCTTCATCCTCTAATATCACGCCAAAATGAGGGTCAATATAATCATAATCCTGAATATCATATTTGTGATTGGAAGGAGATACAAACAACGGATTAAAATAGATAACATCTACACCTAAATCGCTCAGGTAATCTAACTTATCCATGACTCCCTTCAAATCACCGCCATAGAATTCCCGGACTCCCATCGCAGCCGGATATTTTTCCCAATCCTTGACTCGTTTTGTCCCCTCTTCAATATAAATGTATTCGTTGTCGAGCACATCGTTAGACGGATCTCCATTATAAAACCGCTCCACAAAAATCTGATAAAACACCGCGCCCTTTGCCCAGGCCGGCGTTGCAAATCCCGGTGCAATCCGAAAATGATAGAACTCCTCAGGCTCCCAGATTACCCCCTTTTTATTGTAATAACAGGCTGCGCCATCTTTTTTTATCTCAAAATAATAATGAACCGGGTCTTTTCCAACCTTCCAGGTTCCTTCGTAATAATCAAACCGGCCTTCCTGTTTCCTCTTCTCCATCACAACTTCATCATTGCCAATATGAAGAATTACCTGCTCTGCATTCTCCACTCCCGTCCGGAACCGAAAAGTGACTTTTTCATCTGGTTTCGGTTCTGCCGGTTCTCTATAATATTCTGTCTCATCGGCAAACAATGCCTTCTCCTGAAACAAAGATTTCGTATGATAGGTGTATAACATCTTTTGTTCTACACTGGATAACTGGTTCGTTAAAAGGTTCATGTCCATATACTTTCCGCTCCCTTGAGTTTCCTTCTTCCTATAAGTAAAAATGTTTATATATATCAGGTCTTCTGTCTCTTTTAAACGGGAACTGCTCCTGATATTTTCTGAGCCAGTCAAAGTCTAAATCAGCCTCAATCAGTCCCTCTTCCTTTTGTTCTCCTGCAATCAGAGAACCATCCGGTCCATAGACCGCACTCATTCCTTCATACATCAGATTGCCAGATTGTCCTGTACAATTGACTCCCACCACATAACAGAGATTTTCAATTGCTCTCGCCTTAAGCAGGGCACTCCATTGGGGAGACCTTACCACTGGCCAGTTCGCAATGACAAAAATGCAATCACTCTTTTTCGACATTTCCTGAAAAATCTCCGGAAATCGCAAATCATAACAGACAGCTGCAGAAAAATGTTCCCCATGGAAAAGACATTCCTTCACTGACTCTCCACCTTCAAAATATTTCCCCTCTGCTCCAAAAGAAAATGGATGGATTTTCTCATATTCCATCAGCCTCTGTCCCCGATTGGCCATCATCAAATGATTTCTTTTTTTTTTCAGTTCCTGCTCCTGCATAACCAAATACGGCACAGATTTCATATTCTTTTGTCAATTTTTTAAAAAACGCCACAGTCTCCTCTTCTTTTTCCGAAAGAATCGGCGATTTTACTTCAAATCCGGTCAATGTCATCTCTGGAAAAACAACAATCTCACTTCCCGCTTTCTTCGCCTGTTCAAAATATATCCGGCATTTTTTCTGATTTTCATAATAACTGTGCCATGGAATTTCCATCTGAGCCAACGCAATCCGCATACTCTTTCCTTCTTTCTCTCAAGTATAAACAAAAATGAAAATAGCCCTTGCATTTTTCAGGCAAGAGTAGTAATATTAACATACACTGAATATAGTTTTTAAAACTACATATAATGGTTTTTAAAACTATATACTATCTATTTATTTTGGAGGTGCTTATAATGTTTCAAAAATTAAAAGATCCCGGCAGTGCCATTACCCATGGAATTGCCATGTTATCTGCGGTAAGTGCCGCTTCTCCTCTGCTTGTGAAAGCACTCCGCGGTCCAAATCAGGAACATGCTCTGTCATTGGCTGTTTTTATTCTTAGTATGATTCTGCTCTATGGTGCCAGCACCTTGTATCATTCTTTGAATTTGTCCGCTAAGGGCAACTTGATATTGAAAAAATTAGACCATGCTATGATCTTTATTTTAATTGCAGGTTCCTATACACCCGTCTGTGTCATCGTTATTAAAGGAGTTCTCGGTTATGGAATGCTTGCTTTGATTTGGGGAATTGCCCTGATTGGCATTATTCTTAAGATGTGCTATATTAACTGCCCCCACTGGCTAAGCTCCCTGATCTATATCTCCATGGGATGGACCTGTGTACTGGCATTCTCACCGATTATCAATAACCTGCCCAGACCTGCTTTCTTTCTTCTCCTCGCAGGTGGTATTATCTACACAGTCGGCGGTATTATCTACGCTTTGAAGCTGCCGATCTTTAATCAGCTTCACAAAAACTTTGGAAGCCATGAGATCTTCCATCTGTTCGTCATGGGCGGAAGTTTCTGCCACTACCTGATGGCTTATCTCTACCTGGCTTAAGAAAACGATAGTATTCTATTCTTTTTTTGGAAATCATGTATCAGCTTGAGCTTCTCCATGCGGCTCAGCTGTTTGATTTCGTATTCTCTCTTCATGGCAAGAACCTTATTATCGTAGGTCTCATAATATACCAGATGTACCGGTCTCCGGCTCTTCGTGTACTTCGCCCCTTTTCCACTGTTATGGACACGGATTCTTCTTTTCAGATCCGTTGTGTATCCAGTGTATAAGGAGGAATCCCGACACTCAACCATATATGTATAATGCATTCTATTTCCTCCTGCTGTCATACTTTCTTATTATAACAAATTATTGAAGGAATTTCATCCCTTTTTTTCACTCTTTTCCTTTCCCTAAAATGAAATTTTAAATTCCATCACCACTTTTGGCGGTGGAATTTAGTCTTGCACAGTAAAGGTTTACTCTTTCATATACTAATGGTATTGTTATCTTTGTCTTTCTGACA
>JAUNBT010000286.1 GCA_030526985.1 Lachnospiraceae bacterium
GGACATAATCGCTGATATTTTCTGTATCAAGTGCCTCCGCTTCATTGAGAAGCACCTTCTGCATCACTCCATAGATTTCCCTGACACTGTGGTCCGGGGAAGTATAGGTGTATACCTCCGTCCGATTACAGGTTGAGAGGACAACACATTCATCAATGAAGGTATTTTCTGTCATCATCTTCCTGATATGGCTCTGCTGCTCCTCGGAAAATGCAAACATTTCCCGGATGGCGAGCGGGGCTATCTTATGACTGATACTGATTAATTGAATACTCATTTTTACTTCGCACTCCTGAATTCATGAGAAAAGGTTTTATCATACAGTTTAGAAAGCTCATATTCATCGCCAAGGAAATCACCAACTACTGTAAGTGCTGTTTTGGTAATGCCTGCCTCTTTGACTTTCTCAGCAATGTTCGTCAAATCACCAATCACAATTTTCTGGTCTTCCCAGGAAGCTTTGTATACAACTGCCACTGGGGTATTCGGCCTATATTCTTCTTTTAAAATGTCGGAAAGCTGTCCGATCATTCCAACGCTTAAGAAAATAATCATAGTAGAATTATGTTTTGCCAAATCTTTTAATTTTTCCTTCGGTGGAACCGGAGTTCTTCCCTCCATACGGGTAAGAATTACGGTCTGGCTTACACCTGGAAGGGTATATTCTTTTTCTAAAGCTGCAGCAACTGCAAGGAAGGAGCTTACCCCCGGAATTACTTCATGAGCAATTCCTAACCGGTCAAGTTCGTCCATCTGCTCTCTGTGTGCGCCAAAAATCGCCGGGTCTCCTGTATGGACTCTGGCTACCTCAAGTCCTTTCTCATCGGCATCCTTCATCACTTCTATGACTTCTTCTAATGTCATGGTTGCACTATTGTAAATTACCGCTCCCTCTTTGGCTCCGGCAAGAACTTCCTTATTCACAAGGGAACCTGCGTAAATAATTACGTCTGCACTGTCAATTAATTTCTTGCCTTTCAATGTTAAAAGTTCTGGATCTCCAGGGCCTGCACCTATAAAATGTACCATTTGTCTATTCTCCTTTAAAATTCTTTTGTTATGATATAAGGTCAAACATATCTGACCATATTTACTTTAAAATCAGCTCACAAGTCTTTTGTATTTCTTCGTCTGTATGTGCTGCAGATACGAACATCGCCTCAAACTGAGATGGTGCGACATAAATGCCACCATCTAACATTTTTCCAAAATAAGCGGAAAATGCTTCTAAATCAGAGGAAGTTGCCTTATCGTAGTCATCTACTTTCTGTTCGGTAAAATATGCACAGAGAAGAGAACCCACCTGATTCACTGTCATGGCAATGTTATTTTTCTTTGCTGCTTCCTCATATGCTTTGGCAAGTTTCTTTGCATTCCCATCGATTTTCGCATAGATATCCGGATTTTTCATCAAAAGCTCTACCGTCTTGATTCCAGCCGCAGTCGCCACCGGATTTCCTGAAAGGGTTCCTGCCTGATAAACCTTTCCGACAGGGGAAACACATTTCATAATCTCTGCTTTTCCACCGTAAACAGCCATCGGCATTCCGCCACCTACGATTTTTCCTAATGTGGTAAGATCCGGCTTAATATTGTAATACTCCTGCGCACCACCTGCGCTCAGACGGAACCCGGTAATTACCTCATCAAAAATCAACACAGCCCCATTTTCCTTTGTAATTTCACGAAGGAAAGAAAGGAAACCTTCTTTCGGAGGAACCACACCCATATTAGCTGCTACCGGCTCCACAATCAGAGCGGCAATTTCCCCCTTATTATTATCAAATAATTCTCTTACAGAATTCTCATCATTATATAAAGCAACCAAAGTCTTTTCTGTAAATGATTTTGGTACCCCTGCACTGTCCGGCACGGAACTGGTAAGGGCCGCAGATCCCGCCTTTACTAAAAGTCCATCGGAATGACCATGGTAACAGCCTTTGAATTTGATAATCTTATCTCTTCCTGTATATCCTCTGGCTGCACGGATTGCACTCATAACTGCTTCTGTTCCGGAGCTTACCATACGCATCATCTCCATCGATGGCATACACTCATTCACTAAATGACACAATTTTGTCTCCCGCTCCGTCGGAGCACCGAAAGTCAAACCGTCAACCACAGCTTTTTGTACTGCTTCAATTACTTCCGGGTGAGCATGTCCCAAGATTCCCGGTCCCCAGGAGCAGACATAATCGATATAATCATTGCCGTCCACATCATAAATGTGGCTGCCGGATGCCTTTTTAATAAATAAAGGATTTCGTCCTACATTTCCAAAGGCACGTACCGGACTGTTGACCCCGCCGGGCATCATTTTTATTGCTTCCGCAAACATAGCCTCTGATTTACTGGTATTCATAATTTATAGCCTCCTTGTTTTGGTTTCTTCATTTATAAAATATTGTTTTCTTTTAACTACCTGTTACCCTTACCCCTATTGGTATGAAGTTGTGTATAAGACTCCATTAAAACTCAATGTATGCATTATACCATGTTCTTTTCTTGTTCTAAAGGTAAAGTTTTACCCTTTTGAAACAAAAATGTACTAGGGGAAAGGGTAAAACAATGTTCTCCCTTCTGCCGTTAAAAAAGGCAAGAACTGCTAAGGGGGTCAAAAGAGCGCTAAGTACGTAAAGATTTCGTTCCAAACTCACTTCGTTCAAACATGTCACGAAATCTTTACAACGCACTCTTTCGACCCCCTAAGCAGTTCTACGCCTTTTTTAAATGCAGAAGGGAGAACATTGTTTTACCCTTTCTTCGATGGTTGTGGGGGCAGGAAAATTAGGGTACATTATCTTTTTGTTTTTCTAAGGGAAGATAAAAAGGCTTGCTTTTGCCCACAAAAATCCATAATTGTGGGCAAGAAGGAGATATAGTACTCTCTATTAGAAAAAAGCGGTCTATATGCCACAAATTTCAATGATTTTATGGGAATATTTTCCATATTGGGGGGGGTGAAATTGAGAGTGGACTGGCTTATTTGTCCAATGGTGGGCGTTGTAATTAAGCTTGTCAATATAATGTCGGAAGTTTATGTAATTCACAATAAAGTTAGCCTATATTTTGTGAAAAATGCGCATAAAAATGCGACGAAAAGGCTTATTCCGGCTTGTTTACAAAAAAAGCCCATAGGCTTTTATTTGTCAAGGACGAAGCCGCGAAGCGGTGCGAAGCATCCTTGACAAATAAAAGTCTATGGGCTAAAACAACGTCAAGAAGGAATAAGCCGTTGGGTTTCGAGAACCACTGGGATTAAACTTATTTTACTTTATATACTGTTTTGTTTGTTACTTTATATATTTCTTTCTATTTGACGCTGTATTCTTCCGAAATTTTACTTTTGTTGCGGAAGTTTTTCCTACATAGCTTTTTACCCCTTTGGAAAAAGCGGATTTTGTGATTTGGGTGTTTTTTGTTGAGCTATATTTGTAATATGTGGTGTCTATTTTGCCATTTCCATTGTAGTCATAGTCTGCTTCTTTTCCTTTCGCGTATTTTTTCTGGGCTTTGGCTTTGTTAAAACGGTAATACCAGTTTGTATAATGGCCGCCTCCTAAATAGGTGTCTATGAAAACTCCTTTTTTCTTATAATAATAAAAGTTTCCATCTAATTTAAGATCTGTTACTTTT
>JAUNBT010000287.1 GCA_030526985.1 Lachnospiraceae bacterium
GGAATATGAAAAAGTCGTAAGAGGATTAGAGGAGGTAATTGCAGATGAGGGAATATCTGCTGATCGTTGACGATCAGGAAATAAACAGGGACGTTTTACGACTAATGTTTGAAGACAAATATGATATTCTGGAAGCATGCAGTGGGGAAGAATGTATCCAACTTGCCAAAGAGCATGGGGATAAACTCATCATGGTACTTTTGGATCTGCATATGCCCGGACTAACGTGACTTGATATTTTGAAGAAAAGAAAAGAGGGAGAAATCCTACAAAATGTCCCGGTGATTGTAATTACAGTACAGGATAATTCTCAAAATCAGGTAGATGCCTTACGACTGGGAGCAACTGACTATATAGTAAAACCATTCGTAAAAGAAATTGTAGAATACCGGGTGCAAAACGCCATCGAAATGTCTAATATGATGCGCAAAATAGCAGAAGAAAAAAGACAACTGCAGCTAAAGAGCGAAAGAGATCTCTTGACAGGATTATATAATAAGATTGCAACAGAAGAAAGAATTATCTCGGCCCTGCGGGAATATCCAGATAAGGAACATGTGTTACTTATCTTTGATCTCGACAATTTTAAACAGGTCAATGATTCTTATGGACATGAATACGGAGATAAATGTATTCGCCGCTATGCAGATATGATAGGAAGTTTGTTTCGGAGCAATGATATTGTCGGCAGATTTGGAGGAGATGAATTCATTGCTTTTATGAATACCGTTTCAGACAAATCGGTCATTCAGAGAAAACTGGAAAAATTATTTCAAAGATTAAACGAATTTACAACGAGGGAAAAGATGACGACAATCTCAGTCGGATATGTGATGACAGATGAAACCAGACGGGATTATAAGGATTTGTTTGACGCTGCTGATAAAGCATTATATCAGGCAAAAACAAATGGTAAAAACCAGTACGTGGAATACTGTGATTAAAGGGGAAAAATTATGATAAGGAAACCGAAATTTCTGTTACTAATACTGGTTATGGCAATTATCACTTTTTCATGGATTAATTCAATTGATATCCATGCGGCAGAAAACAAAAATAATCTAAAAAAAGAGGATGCCTTCGTCCCAGTAATCGTCATCGATCCGGGACATTCCGGAAAAATACCATCCGGCACCGAGCGATTAGGTCCTGGATCTTCCAAGCGAAAAGCAAAATGTACCTCCGGCACCGAAGGCATTTCAACAAGAGTTCCTGAATATAAGTTAAACCTTACCATAGCTAAATTATTGAAGAAAAAATTAGAAAGTATGGGCTGTAAAGTATATCTTACAAGATCCAACAACAAAAAAGCCATCAGCAACAAAGAGAGGGCTAAAATTGCCAACAAGAAAAAAGCAGATGCTTATATAAGAATACATGCCAACAGTAGTTCGTCTTCCTCCACCCATGGTGCTATGACGATATGTACCACTGCAAACAGCCCTTACGTATCTTCCAAGCTTTCAAAAGAGAACAAAAAACTGTCTACAAAAGTTTTAAATGCTTATGTGAAAGCTACTGGATGTAAAAAAGAACGGGTATGGAGAACAGATACCATGAGCGGAAACAATTGGAGTAAGGTTCCTACTACAATTATAGAAATGGGATACATGAGCAATCCTGCGGAGGATCGAAGAATGCAAAAAAAATCCTATCAGAAAAAAATGGTTCAGGGAATTGCCAACGGAGTAATGAACTATCTAAAATAATAGACTGCGAGGATACAATAAAAATGCCCAGAAGAAAAAAAATTAAATTAAAAAAAGACATGAACTACCTGGACTTAATCCCAGTTTGTGCCTGTGAATGGAAAAAAAATAAAAACGGTATTGTAACAGTAGATATGGTTCATCACGGATTTTATCACTGGATTGCTCACAAATTTTTTAAAACACCAGATGTGAGCCATATTGCTCTTGATCGTTTTGGAAGTTTTGTCTGGCAGCAAATTGACGGGAATCGAACCATTTATGAAATTGGTGAGAATGTCAAAGAACAATTTGGCAAGGCTACAGAACCACTTTATGAACGTCTTGCAAAGTATTTTTCTACTCTTTATGACAATCATTTTATTGAATACAAGGAGGTCTAAACTATGCGCTTTTTTCATCTTTCAGACCTTCATATTGGGAAACAGCTTCATAACTATACTTTATATGAAGAACAGTCAGATATTTTAAATCAAATTGTAGAAAAAACGAAAGAATTTCGACCGGATGTCATTTTAATCAGCGGTGATATCTTCGACCGGACGGTACCATCTGGAGAGGCATATGAACTTTTTGACCAGTTTTTACTTTCTCTTTCCAAGACAAATATCCCTGTTTTTATCATCGCTGGCAACCATGATTCGCCAAAAAGATTGTCTTATGCCAGTACTTTTTTAAAGGAACACAATATTCATATTTCTGTTATGCCTCCCACAAAAGAAGACGAATTTTTAAAGAAAATTATATTAGATGACAAATGGGGGAGTGTCACTTTTTATTTACTGCCCTTTACAAAGCCTTCTTATATCCGACACCTTTTTTCGGAAGGAGAAATCACAGATTACGACAGTGCGATCAAACATCTGCTGGAAAGGGAGGAGATTGATTTTTCAAAGCGAAATGTCATCTTGTCCCATCAATTTTATCAGGCAGGAGATTGGGAAACCAAAACCTGTGATTCAGAGCAAATATTAATCTCCGTCGGTGGGACAGACCGAGTGGATGCCATTTTATTAAAGGATTTTGATTACAGTGCTTTAGGTCATTTGCATGGAGCTCAACGGGTCAAGTTCTCTTCCATCCGCTACAGTGGAAGTCCATTAAAATATTCCATTAGCGAAGAACATCATACAAAGGCAATTCTTATGGTTGAATTAGAAGAAAAAGGAACACCGGCACAGATTACTTCGATTCCACTTACTCCTTTACGGGAAGTCCGTACAGAAAAAGGGAAATTAGAAGATATTTTAGAATGCTTTTCAGAAGGCTGTGACGATTATGTCCGTGTTATTTTGACAGATGAAATAGATCCTGTGAGACCAAAAGAGAAGCTTTCGGCGGTCTTTTCTCATCTTTTGGAATACCGTGTCGATAATCAGCGGACCAGACAGTATCTTTCCAAAGAAGAAACACGATTGGAAAAAATAGAGCCAATGGAAGCTTTCGATTCTTTTTATCAGGAGATACACAAAATACCTCTTACTAAGAGTCAAAAAACGCTTCTTGAAGAAATCATGATGGAAACGGAGAAAGAACGATGAAACCACAAAAACTTGTATTATCTGCCTTTGGGTCTTATGCCGGTGAAGAAACCATTGATTTTTCTCATATGAAAAGCGGCATTTTTCTCATTACCGGGGAGACCGGTGCCGGAAAAACAACATTATTTGATGCTATCACCTATGCTCTTTACAATCAGACAAGCGGTGGAATAAGAGAAGGGGATATGATGCGGAGCCAATATGCAAAGGAAGATACCCCAACCTTTGTCATTCTTTCTTTTATCCATAAAGGAAAGCCTTATCAGATCAGGAGAAATCCCAACTACTACCGGATTAGTAAACGAAAAAATAAAGAGGGTGGCTATGCCAAAACAAAAGAAACTGCCAAGGTGGAACTGATTCTT
>JAUNBT010000029.1:0-2872 GCA_030526985.1 Lachnospiraceae bacterium
TCCTTTGCAGCAGACACAATCCGATTCATTTCTTTTCCATCCGATACAGGAACTTCACCTGCCAGCTTACCAGTATAAGGATTGTAAACTTTCAGAATTTTTTAGCTGATTCTTCTTTTTCCATAATCAATATGTCTCCTTTCGTTATTGAATTTCTTCCTTTTCTTTGATACAATCATTATGACGAATTTTTTTGTGATAAAATAGTTTTTTTATGACACTTTTTTTCATTATCCTGCCATTTAGAAAGGAGTATTATGCAAATTAGACAACTTACGATCAGCACACATGCGGAAGAATCATTTCCAGATATGATGAACCCACAATTTCCTTACATCCCTTTGTATGCAGATCTGTCTGCTTATGTGGAAGGTTATATTCCATGGCATTGGCATAAATACATAGAAATGCTTTATATCCTTGAGGGCAGTTTAAAGATTTCGGTTTCTGGGGATAATCGCATTTTTCTCAAAGAGGGAGACGGGTGTTATATCGCTCCGGGTACTCTTCATGAAATGCTGCCTGAACCAGGAAAGAATTGTATCTTTATTACTCAGATTTTTGATCAGTCTTTGATTGCCGGAAAACCTTACAGTATTTTTGAACATAAGTATGTTTTCCCGGTTTTAGACTGTAGTCTCTTAAAAATTGCAAAGTTTAAACAGGAACCGGATGGGAGTTCCCCTATTACCAACATGCTGAAACAGACTTATCTTGTTTCAGAAAAATCTGAAATTGGATATGAGTTTTCCATTCGAAATATTTTGTCGGATATCTGGCTTCAATTTTATAAGGATATGAGCCGGACACTGAAGGCCTCCTATAATACGGAGGGAGATTTAAGTGAAGAACGAATTAAGAAAATGCTGATTTACATTGAAGAAAATTACCAGGACGACATTCAGATTGCAGATATCGCCCAGGCTGGAAATGTCAGTTCAAGAGAATGCCACCGCTGTTTTCAGGCTAATTTAGGAATGACACCTTTCAATTATCTGATTAATCTGCGGATTCGAATTGCAAAAAAAATGCTGGTTTCCACCAATGATACTGTCACTTCAATCAGTGCAGACACCGGTTTTTCCAGCAGTAGTTATTTTACTCGTGTATTTAAAAATTTAACAGGGATGACCCCTCGAGAATTTCGAAAGGAGAATAGCCCCCATGAAGAGGATGAAACTTAGAATCAGACACCCCATCTACTCCGTCTGTTCTTCTTCTATTTCAACTTGAAAAACATGGATAGTATCAACATCCGGGCAGCAAAAGACAGCACGTCCCTTTGGCTGCCCGGGAATACTGCCACCATAACGGAGAATGTCAATATAGGGAAACGCCACATGCATCGCCATCGGACACAATTTCCCCCTGTCCGTATCAAAGTCAAAAACATCCCCCACCTTGTGCCCCCGGTGACATCCACATTTTCCCAACCTTCCTGTGATTGTAATTTTTATTTTCGGTCTTTTCATTTTTTTCCTCCATTTTTACTTACACTACGTCATAACCTGACTTTTTAAGTACCGCCATGGCCCGTTCAAAATTTTCTTCCTTCACCAGAATGTAATCTGTATTGAACGTGGATACTGCAAAAATACCAATCTTATTATCCGCCAGAATAGACGCAATCGGTGCCAGAATCCCGATCAAGGAAAAATCAAGTACCCCCTGTATCCGAAACCCTCTCCAACCATCTTCCCTCTCTATCGTATCTTCCGGTGTATGCTCAGTCAGGCAGACTAAAGAGAGTTCTTCATCCGTTTTTCCTACAAAACAAATCTCATCCGATAATAGATTCTGCGGTATATTCTTCACTTTACAAACAGTTAAATTACAATCTAATTTTTTTAGTTCCATTTATATCTCCTTCTTTCTTAATTTCCCTCATTTGTATCAAATCAACCTACCGGCTTCTTCCTTCTTGTCTGTACTCTAGCCAGAATAACGACAAACTCAATGATAATCCCCCATTGGACAAATACGATAACGCAAATCACACCCCCTCAATATCCACCCACGCCAAATACCGTCGATGGGCGTGCCCAAAAGGGGGGAGTTTGAGGGGGGAGATGCGGGCTTCGCCTAACTCAGAGCTTCTCCCCCCTCATTCCCTGCTTCGCCTACTCAGATCCTCATTTCCCCTCTTCCCTCCTCATCTGATACCACCTCACACCCCCATGCGTCGATGCTGAAATCCCTTCATTTTGAAAGCCAAATTGCTCATAAAATCCAAGTAATTTCTCCTTACAAGTCAAAACAATACCTGCTCTATTTTTCTTTTTAGAATCTGCAATAACCTCCCACATCAACTTACTGGCATATCCTTTCCCTCTACAGTCTGGAGCCGTTACAACAGAAAAAATCATCTGCCATTTTCCATCTCTTTTATGCATACTTGCACAGTCATACATCTCATCTGTCAAATCCGCCTCGTCTGTGGCCATTCCATTGATAAACGCCTTTATATGACCTTCCTCTTCCAATATCCAAAAACACTCCGGAAATACAGCAACTCTTTTTGATATACTCTCTCTTGAAGCCCCTTCTTCAAGCGGATATGAAACCACCTCTATCCTTGTTAATTCATCAATGTCATTTTCCACTGCATGTCTAATTCTCATCCCTAACCTCCGCCGGCTTTCTATATAATTCCATAACCTCATTCTCTAATTTCACTACTTCATCCACTGTTTTTATTTCCTGTGGTACTTTTAAAAGCTCTCCAATCTGCTTTTGCATCCATAAGATACCTCGCCATTTTCCAAGCTTATACCCTGCATTATAAAAATGTCCTGCTTCCTTAAATCCCAGAGATTGATGCAGGGCGATACTGGGCTTATTGGAATCCACTAATACACCGTAAACAAATTGA
>JAUNBT010000029.1:2882-16359 GCA_030526985.1 Lachnospiraceae bacterium
GAAAACCCTGCTTTTTTAAAGTATCCATGAACTTTTTATACAGTGCTGTCCCAATTCCTTGTCTTCTCGGGGCATCCGGAGCCAGAACAATGGTAGACTCAACATTCCATTTATAGGCATCATGAGGTCTTAAAGGAGAGCCGTACACATATCCTAATACCTTTCCATCTTTTGTTTCCGCTACATAAAAAGGATAGGTCTTTTTCGTATGGATAATTTTTTGCCGATATTCCTCCACACTGGGATTTTCAATTGTAAATGTCACATCTTCATCTTCTATGTAAGCCCCATAAATATCATGGACCGCCTGTGCATCTTCCTCCACCGCTGTCCGGATGATATAACTGTCAATCATTTTTTCGATCATAAAACACTCTCCCCCAATCTAATTGCAATACACAGAATCACAAACACAAGGCAAAACAGAATCGGCAGTCCTTTTATCATTGTTTTCACATCTGTTTCACTGAGCGTCATGTGTAGAAAAATAGATACTTCAATATAGTAAAAGATCCATTTCACATTACTTGCAGCATACATTGGATTTACATATTGTATAAGCAAAAACAAAGTAAGCGCCCCACAAGCAACCGGAGCTATCGCAGCAGCGCAGCGCTGCACTGCCTGAAGAATCCTTCCGCCCCTCGGTATAAAGCGAACATTTCCGAGAGAATCTCCACTGAAATTAAGGAGATTAATCTCAACTACCTTTGCTCCTGTAAGAAAAGCAAAGAGTGCATGGGATAGTTCATGGTGGATTGTTCCAATAAAGGTAAGCCTGTTTACAATAAAAAGCCCTGCCCGGTTTCCAAAAACAGAGCATAGAAATCCTGCCATCATACGGGTAAGAAGATGCAACCCAAAACCCACGAAAAATAAGCCTCCAAATAGGATTAAACTTCTAATAAACGCTATTCCTGCTATCTCTGTCATCCATTCTGTCATTTGCCTGTCTCCTATAAACACATCTTAGACCCAGTCGAGAGTTCCTTTAGATGATCTCCCAGCTGACTTTTTAAAATGTCATAGCTTTCCTGCCCGGTACAATGTCCTGTGTAATAGAGGTATGGTCCCTCCTGATTGGACCTTTCCTTTAAAATAGCGCCAATTTTTTGAAGATTATCCATGTCCTCCTGGGTCAAACCGCTTTTACGGCCAGTATGAAATCCTCCGATTACCGCCTGCGCCTTTCTCCTGGTCCTCTCCTCATATTCTTCTATAATATTTATAATTCCATTATGGGCACAGCCGCAAATCAAGTAATCCTTTCCCTCTTCCGATAAAATCAGATTCTGTTCGTGGTCAAACAGATCCTGCTCTAATTTTTCTCCACATTTTAATACGAGATTTGTTCCAGGATAACACTTTCTTTTTGTCACATTGGTAAATAAGGAAATACCCTCTTCCAAAGTGACATCTCCTTTTGTAAGAACAAATCGATCTCGGTCTTTTTCAAAAGCTTCCATAAAAGACTGAGGCAGCCCAATGTCTCGAATCTGATCCTCTTTTATAACATGATATAATTTTTTCAGTGCAGTTTCTCGTATATAGACCTTCGCTTTCTGATTCACCTGTAAAAACTCCGCTAATCCTCCTGTATGATCATAATGACCGTGGGAAAGGATTACCATATCTACCTCTCGAAGATCAAGCCCCAGTTTTTGTGCATTTTTAAGAAATGCTCCACTCTGTCCTGTGTCAAATAAAATCACCCTGTTTTTCGTCTCAATCCAAAGGCTGAGCCCATGTTCTGTCAGGAATGCATCCCTTCCGTCCGGCCCCAATACCTTTTTATCTTCCATTAAAACCTGAATATGCATAATATCACCTCATATATTTTCTTTTGTTTGTCTATTTCCTTAAAATGCGATATGATATAGTATGTAATAAAACTGATGATAAGGAGAATCGACAAATGAATATTTTAATTGTAAATGACGACGGCATCCGTGCAGAAGGTATCTGGCAGCTTGCCCGATTAGCAAAAAAACTGGGAACTGTAACCATCGTATCCCCTCTTCACCAATGCAGCGGCATGTCCCACAGTATATCCTTTGAACAGGAACTCTTTGTAAGAAAAGTAGTATCTCCTATAGAAGACATCACCGCCTACAGTGTCAGTGGCCGCCCGGCAGACTGTGTCCGGGTTGGAATCGAACATCTGACTTTAGAAAAACCGGATATTGTTTTTTCCGGCATCAATTTAGGCTATAACATCGGTTATGAAATCCTTTATTCCGGTACGGTTGGTGCTGCGATGGAAGCTCTTACCTATGGCGTTCCTGCTATCGCTTTTTCCCAGGATAACTACGATGATTTCTCTGCTATCGAAACCTATTTTGATGAAATCACCGACCATCTGTTACATAGTGATATCGCTCCAAATCAAATCTGGAATGTCAACTTTCCAAACGCTACAGCAAATGAAATCAAAGGCATCGACTACGACTGTATTCCGGCAAAGGCCCTGTTTCATCATGACCATTTTGAAATGGAACAGTTAGGTTCACAGATGTATCAAATCCATACTTTCTATGAAAAGAAAAAATCTGCCGAAGCAGGAACGGATATGGATTCCCTGCTCCATAACCGGATTGCGGTCGGCAGACTCACAAGTATTGTTTAATCATTATTTCTGTTTTCAATTACCTGAACTAATTCCACTGGCGGAATTGGCTTGGAATAATAGAAGCCCTGTATCAGATCGACACCCCAGTCGGCTACCAGCCGGGCTTCTTTTTCTGTCTCCACACCTTCTGCCACCACACTATAACCCATATCATTAAAAATCTTTACGATATTTTTATAAAAAATTCTGCTTTGCTCATCATTTTCAATATTGTTAAGCAAAGAACGGTCCAGCTTAATCGTAGAAAATGGCAGTTTTAAAACAGCATCCAAATTGGCATATCCGGAACCAAAATCATCCAGACAAATTTGGATTCCTGCTTTCAAAAACTCGTCTAGTGACTGTAAAAGATTCCGGCTGTATTCTGTAGCAATTGTCTCTGTAATCTCAAAATTAAAATAAGAAAATGGAAGCTCATATTCTTTAATCAGATGAATGACTCTCTGACTATACCCCGGTGATAACAGCTCTGCCGGGGACATATTGAATTTTACATTATGAATATATTTCATGATGTCTTCATTTTCTTTTACAAACTGACATACTTTTTCAAATTGCTGATAGTCAATATCAATAATACTTCCATCCTTCTCTGCAATCGGGATAAAAACAGCTGGGGAAACTCTGCCTAGGCGGGGATGGTCAAGCCTTGTCAACGTTTCCATCGAAGTAAACCGCCCTTCCTTTACAGAATATACCGGTTGAAAATAAATCTCAAATTTTTTCTGCTCAATCGCCTTTTGCAAATAGCTTTCAATCTCCTGATTATAGCGAAAACCTTCCATTGTTTTTTCATCACCTTGTATCAATGTATACTTTTCTGTAACCGGTGCCAAAGAAGAAAGGTAATCCACGTAACCTAATAAAGTATCTCTATCACCCAATTCCTGGGCGTTTAAAATTCCACTGATTACGACAGACGGCACAATCTGGCGGTCCTGAATCTCGAACTTGGAGGTAAACAAGACTTTTAAATCTTCCCGCATTTTTTCATATTCAGCAAAAGAGTTTGCAACAAGCATAAATCTTTTCCCTGAAATCCGGAACAAATAAGGACTCGGACTCAAATCTGTCAACTCATCTGCCACTTTCACCATATAAGCATCCCCAAAACTATTGCCCCACAGACGATTGATTTCCTTAATTCGATATAAATCCACTGCAAAAAGATGAAATGCATTCTCCAAATGATTCTCCTTTATCAACCAATCATTAAAATAATAATTATTAAACAGCTTTGTCAGATGATCAATCTGCTCATAAGGATTGTTAATCGTAAGATATAAAACTGTAATACCCGATGCGACTCCAAAACCGGTGATCAAAAAATCATGGGCAAATGACTGAATTACTACGCAAGTCCCGGAAATAATCAAAAATTCCCATATAATTGTAAAACGGGTCTTTCCTAGCATTTTACGATAATAAATGCTCTCTACAATGATAATAAACACATAAAACAGGGCAAAATAATACATCAGCATATACCATGAGCCCCTTGTATATACACCGCTTTCATTAAAATAAAAAAACCACCCTGTCTTTAGATTCATAATTATAATAATCCACATAAAGATCTCCGGTGCCAGCCATACATTCACAATCTTTACATGGTTTCCTGGCCGCAGCGTGCGAATATACAAAAGTAACGAAAAAGGCAATGCAACCTGAAGAAAGTAAAGTACAGTAAGACAGCCCTTCGTAAGTAACACCAGATTCGGATCTTCTGTAGATATCAATATCGTACAGATAATATCGAATATAATATCTGTAATTCCAACTAAAATAAAATAAGTAAAAATCTTATGATTCCAATCATTAATCTGTTTCTGACTTTTAAAGTGATACAGAATTATGAGTAAGAATACAACCCCTGCTATTAAAAAATCCATGTTATATTTCATAGGAATCTCCCCTGTTTCTTCTCTCTCTGTGCCAGCCTTTCTCTTTCATCAGCTGTTGATTCGCTTCATATTTCCAATTGCTGATTGTTTTCAATTTTCCATCTTCTTTGCGTAAAAAGGCTGTTCCCCACAAAAATGAAATTCGATATTTACTCTCCTTATTACATCGAATCAGCTCGTTTCTCATCTCATCTTTCCAATAAGAAACATCATAAAGCGGATTTAAAAGAATGACGCAAAACTCATTGCCGCTAATTCGGTAACAACTGCCTTCTAAAGAAAAAACATTCTGAATACACCTTGCAGCATTTAAAACCATCTCATCCCCGGCATTATACCCATATTCATCATTGATTTCCTTCAAATGATCCAGCTCTAAATAGAGAATCCATGCATCTTTCACATCATCCAAAGATAATTCCAGCTTTTCGAGATAAGTCTCATAGGCCTTCCTGTTGCGAAGTCCCGTCAATCGATCCTCCGAAGACAACCTCTCAAACGCTTTTCTCTCCGTTTGAAAACGAAGGGAATTGATTACCTTTTTTAGTGTACCACAAAATAAGATGATAACAAATACAAAAATACCAATTTCAAACAAAAGATTATACCAGCTTATTTCCAAAACCCAATAAAGAATAAGAGCAATAATTCCAACTCCTCCAAGCACAGTAAACGCCACCAAACCTGTTTTTGAAATCTCATCCTGATTTCGCTTATAATTCCGAATTAAAAGCCTTACCAGTAAAATCACACCACCTGCGAGCAGTAAATGGGTTACAAACAACATATCAATGAAATCAAATATATGATTATAATTTAAGACAATTTGAATGATCAAATTTAGACAATAGATTGCTATCATGCTGTCCAAAATATACCCTTCTCCTTCTTGTGCTGTATGACGAACAAATGCGACCATAGGAATCGGCATCAACATAAATGCAAAAAAGGAACAATAACTTGCTACTGTAATAGAAATTCCCAGAATCTGTGCCAATGCAGAATCTGTTATTACCCAGATTCCACAGATAATCAGGAATTCTGCAATATTTAGCAGCCTCCATTCTTTTATTCTGTAACCATAGAAAAATAAAAATATCCCTGTTGTTGTAACTCCAAAAACAAGACATATAAAAACAATTAAAATGATTGCTGCATTCTCCATAATATGCCCTTTTAAAATAGCAGCACTATCTCCCACGTTAACCATATCCAGTTTAAAAACACCTTGACCCTCATTATAGTAATGGAGGGCCAACACCTCATTCCCTTCTGTCTCTAACTTCGCATCACAGTAGGTTCTAGCTGCCATCTGATGATTTTGCGGAAATTCAGTATCATCATATTCATAGATTACACTGTCACCCTCCATGATCTTCAAATCATACAAAGCTGCCTTCGTAGACAACGTTTCCCCTGCATGATTTTGGGTCAAAGTATTATGATATAAAATCAGCTCATTCTCATCCGAATCAATCGTCGCCGGCAGAGTGACATTTACAATCTCATTATCTTTCATATAGTACCAGCCTCTGGATACTTCTGTATCGCCATCCCCAGGACTGATACTGCCTGAGGACAGAACTTCAAAAATAATCAGTAGTATCATAGCGGCTGTAATAATATAAAGCATTACTTCTGCTACTTGTTTTCGCAATGATTTTCTCCCCTATCTGCCTCTTTACTTATGCTGGTCAAACATCCGTGCCAGCGTAGCATAAAGTATCTTCGGCTCAATTGGCTTTGTCAAATGTGCATTCATGCCATGCATCATGGACTGTTCAATATCCTCATCAAAAGCATTGGCAGTCATTGCAATAATCGGTATCGTTTTGCTTCCTTCCTTTTTCAGGTTCCGAATATTGCGCGCTGAGGT
This sequence comes from Lachnospiraceae bacterium, assembly GCA_030526985.1. Lineage (GTDB taxonomy): Bacteria > Bacillota > Clostridia > Lachnospirales > Lachnospiraceae > SIG292. The sequence goes on from JAUNBT010000029.1 coordinate 9,292, forward strand.
TAGCCCATCCATAACCGGCATCCGAATATCCATTAAAATGGCATCATAATAATAACTTTCTGCTGTTGTATAGGTTTCAAGCGCCTCAAGTCCATTGGTAACGACTGTTATCGCTGCACCTGTTGTCTCCAACAGACGTTTTGCAATCTCAGCATTTAACAGATTGTCTTCCGCCAATAAAATATGTTTACCGGCAAAATCATATACTTTTTCCGGCTGTATCTCAATTTTTTCTTTATGTACTGAAAAAATCTTTTCAAAGGCATTCAAGATAGAAGACTGGAATAATGGTTTTTCCATAAACATATCCACTCCAGCCTCACGGGCTCTCGTCTCAATTGCCGTCCAGTCATAGGCCGTCATAATAATAATGGTAATATCCGGTCCAACGATTTTTCTAATCTGTCTTGTCGTCTCAATGCCATCCATCACCGGCATCTTCCAGTCAATAAAAATGGTATCATATTCCTGCTGCTTCCTGTGTCGTTCTGTCACCCGCTCTATTGCAGCAATTCCCGAATCCACCCATTCTGTCTGCATTCCCATAGAAGACAAAATTCCTTCTGTTGTCCGGCAGACAAGCACATCATCATCTACGATCAGGGCGCTTAATTTAGACAAATTCATGGATGAAATTAAATCCAGTCTATGTCTACTGTCTTCTGAAATACCAAGCTGTACTTCAATTGTAAATACAGAACCGATATTTTTCAACGATTGTACCCGGATAGACCCATTCATCATTTCCACCATACTCTTTGTAATTGCAAGACCCAGTCCGGTTCCTGCAGTAGTCGAGGTAAAGCTCGCTCTCTCCTGTGAAAATGCATCAAAAATATGGGGAACATACTCCTCGTCAATTCCAACACCGGTATCACTACAGATAAAGCGGATGGTTGCCCGGTCACTGCTTGTTGAAATCTGTTCAATAGAAAGAGTGACTTTTCCCCCAGAAGGAGTGAATTTAACCGCATTTCCAAGAACATTCACTAATATTTGCTGCAGTTTTGTCACATCTCCAATGTAAGTAGATTCTGTAAATCCTGTTACAATAGCATCATAGTCTACTCCCTTATCCCGGCATTGTCCGTAAATAATGGTATTCACTCCGGAAATGAGCTGTTCAAAATCAAAAACCCCTTCATTTAATGACATGCGTCCACTCTCAATCCGGCTCATCTCCAAAATATCATTAATCAAAGATAAAAGATACCTAGCTGACATTCCAATCTTTCCAATGGCATCCTCCATCGCTTTCGGATTATTGATATCATTGGCTGCGAGAACAGACAATCCTATAATTGCATTCATTGGTGTTCTCAATTCATGACTCATGCGGGAGAGAAATTCACTTTTTGCCTTGCTCGCCTGCTTTGCAGCTTCTAAGGCATGCATCAGCGTTTCTTCTCTCTCCTTTTCCTCGCACACCTGTGCCGTAATATCTTCTTTGGTGACGATAATCGTCTCCTCGTCTTTATCTAAATAATAGCAAACCAGCCGTTTTGTTGCAACTCTTCCGTCTTCCTCTTTAACATGTATGAGAGACTGATATTTCTTCTGTTTTTTCAATGCATTTCGAATTTCACCACAGGTTAAAAAGAAAGCCGCATCTTTTTTTTCTTCCTCTACAATATCTTTTATAAGCAGTTCCGCTCCCTCTGTCGAGAAATCCTTTCCCTTCATTGGAACTGGCAATCCTGGAATATTTTTGTCAATCTGATAACCGCAAAAAGAACCGTCTAATAAATCAACATATGCGATATATTCATACACAGAATCTGTAAGACTCTGATACATAAGATCCCGTTTTTTTCCTTCATCAATATCATAGGAATAGAGAAAGGATACTATCTTTCCAAAGGTCGGATCCATACATACCTTGATTGTCGTTTGTGTCCACTTTTTTCGTCCATTCGGAAGCAGACGCTGATATTGGACTGACATTGAATTGGTTCCCTGCTTATATCTTTCTATAATGGTATCACGATCCAGCATTTTTCTCAGTCTTTCCCTCTGTGCTATAGTAGCTGCCGATGCGGCAATCACCTCTGCCTGCTCTGTATAAACATGGCTTTTACGCCCCGTTTCATACCCTTCTTCTGTATCATAGCTTTCAACAATATTATCCGTTATATTACAACGGGCTTTCGCCACCAGATTATTCCCATCCGTTTCTTCCTGAAGACGAATTTCATTAGCAAGAATATTTTTAATTCTTTCTCTTTCGGCTTCTAATTGTTTCGAATATTTAAGAATCTCATTCGCCTTTTGAGAAATTGATTTCGGATAAAATTCATTGGATTTTTGATCTGTATATGGCATAGAATGATGGATGTGTGCTATTTTTATTTCGTCCCCCACTTTTTTGCATATAACAGAAAAACGGGTATCCATTTCAATGAGTACCTCGTCTTCTTCCTTCTGCTCCTGACATATCTGTACTTTTCCATATACAACACAGATGTCATCCGCAATTATGTCTGCATGATAGTCTTCCTTCATGATATTGAATTTTATTTGATTTGTCACTTCTAATTGTTTTACTGTTCCCTCTAAGAACCGTTCTTTGTCGTTATAAAACTCATGTTCTCCTGTCCCGATTACAGTGCAAGTCGGTTCTAACAGCTCACTTACCTTAAAAAGTTCTTCTGGTGATGCAGATATCTCTACATTACAGATAAACCTTACACAATCTATCGCCTTCTCAATAAACGCCTTTTGATTCATCCTATTTCTCTCCAATTCATTCTTTTGCCTCTGTATCCTTACATTTTATATGTATATTCCGGCACTATTTTCTTAATCATCGTCCGAATCTCTTTGCTGTCATTTAACGCCATCTCTTTTAATGTCTCCAATTCATCCCAAAATTTTCGTTCATCAAAAGCAACCGGCTGACCGATAAAAATCCTGCTGTTTGCTGTTTCTTTTTTATTCTCATCATCAATTAAAAGTTCCTCATATAATTTTTCTCCAGGACGCAGTCCCGTAAAAACAATATCAATATCAACTCCTGGTGTAAGACCAGAAAGACGAATCAGATTCTCTGCAAGATCCAATATTTTTACAGGCTCTCCCATATCAAGAATAAAAATCTCACCACCCTTTGCATATGCTCCAGCCTGAAGAACCAGACTTACCGCTTCTGGAATTGTCATAAAATAACGTATAATATCTTTATGTGTAACAGTAACAGGACCGCCTTCTTTAATCTGTTCTTTGAACAGCGGAATGACACTCCCATTGCTGCCAAGCACATTACCAAAACGCACTGCCACATACTCTGTATCTGATATATGATTAAAAGACTGAATCATCATCTCACAAATCCGTTTACTTGCGCCCATAACATTCGTCGGCCGGACTGCTTTATCCGTCGAAATCATGACCATCTTCTGACATCCCATACGGTTTGCCTCTGCCGCCACATTATATGTGCCAATAATATTATTTTTTACAGCCTCACAGGGGCTGTCCTCCATCAACGGCACATGCTTATGTGCCGCTGCATGAAAAACAAGATTCGGTTTGTATTCCTGAAAAATATGATAAATCCGCTGCCTGCTTTGAACAGAAGCAATCAAAACCCTCTGGTCTAATCTTGGATACCTTCGTCTAAGCGCCATCTGAAGCTCATACACATTATTCTCATAATTATCCAAAATAATTAATTGTTTTGGATCATGGGCAGCAATTTGGCGACAGATTTCGCTGCCAATCGAACCACCGCCTCCGGTCACAAGGACAACCTGATCTCTCACATAGCTCAAAATAGAATCCATATTTACACAGACCGGAGCCCTGCCCAAAAGATCCTCAATTTCCACCTCACGAAGCTGGGTTACACTCACTTCATTATTAATCAATTGATAGAGTCCCGGCACTGTCTTTAGTTTACAGCCGGTCTCTTTGCAAATATCATATATTTCTTTTCTCGCTCTGGCACTGAGACTGGGGATTGCAAAAATAATCTCCTGAATTTCATATGCCTCTACTGCATCCTTTATCTTCTCTCTGCCGCCAATGACAGGTACTCCATGAAGAAAAGATCCCTGCTTATCCGGATTATCATCAATAAGGCAGGGCACTTCGCAATTCAAATAACGGCTGCTTGTAATTTCTGTAAGCAACATGGCCGCTGCAGAGCCTGCTCCAATTACCATTGTTCTTGTTTTTGAGTTTTCTTCACCAGACCGGTGGTTGTGCTCATAAGCCCGCAGAAAACGATAAGAAAAACGGCTGGCTGCTGTAATAATGATTAAAATAAAAGGATAGAACAGATAATAAGATCTGGGCATATCATATCCTAACAGCCTCATACCACCAAATTGAAATGCTGCACTGCATCCACAGCTTATCACAATATTAGCAAGTTCTAGTGTCCCAGCAAATCTCCATAAGCTTGTATAAAGATGGAACACTAAAAAAACACCAATTGTCACCACCGTATTAATTGCCGCATAATGAATAATATATCTCCAATACTCTGCATATACTTTATTAAAACTCATATCAAATCTCAGTAAAATTGAACATACTGATGTGAGCTGAATCATAATAACATCCCAGACTACTAAAGAAACAATTCTCCATTTTAGTCCAATTGAATGAACAATATCTAATAGTTTATTTTCCTGCATTGTCTTCCCCTGCCGCTTTTTAATTCCCCTCAAATATAACAGTTACTATAATTATATCTTTTTTGAGAATCTATTTTTCCTTCTTCTCTTCCACCTCTATCTTGCGAATTTCCTTTGTGCGGATTTCTCTGCAGATAGAATCCATAAATTCTTCCAGACCTTTTTGTCCCTCGTCCCCAAGGAAACGACTTCTTACAGATACTTTTCCTTCTTCCTCTTCTTTTGCACCTACAACGAGCATATAAGGAAGACGATCCATTCTAGCTTCTCGAATCTTGTATCCAATCTTTTCAGAACGGTTGTCCATAGTCGCTTTGATTCCATTTTCCTTTAGAGCATCTAATACTTTTGCTGCGTAGTCTGCATATTTTTCGGAAATCGGAAGCACTCTTACCTGTTCCGGACAAATCCAGGTTGGAAGCATACCTTCATATTTTTCAATCAGCCATGCCAATGTTCTCTCATAGCATCCAAGAGAAGTTCTATGGATAATATACGGACGTTTTTTCTCTCCGTCTTTATCAATATAAGTCATGTCAAAACGTTCCGCTAAGAACATATCAAGCTGAATCGTAATCATTGTGTCTTCTTTACCGTATACGTTTTTCGCCTGAATGTCAAGCTTTGGTCCATAAAATGCTGCTTCGCCTTCTTCCTCCGTATATTCAATTCCGATATCATCTAAGATTCTTCTCATAATATCCTGAACTTCATTCCAGAGAGTTTCATTCCCAAGGTATTTATCCTGGTTGTTTGGATCCCACAAAGAAAGTCGATAAGTTACATCATCCTGCAGTCCCAATGTTGTCATACAATATTTTGCAAGATCCACACAGCCTTTGAATTCTTCTTCTGTCTGTTCCGGAGTACAAATCAAATGTCCTTCCGATATTGTAAACTGGCGCACACGGGTAAGCCCATGCATCTCTCCGGAATCTTCATTTCTAAATAAAGTAGAAGTTTCTCCATACCGGCATGGCAGATCACGGTAGCTCTTCTGACTGTTTTTATATACATAATATTGAAATGGGCAGGTCATAGGACGGAGTGCAAACACTTCACTGTCTTCCTTTTCCTCATCTCCTAAGATAAACATTCCCTCTTTGTAGTGATCCCAATGATCTGAAATGACATAGAGATCCTTCTTTGCCATAAGTGGAGTTTTGGTTCTCATATAACCTCTTCTCTCCTCCTCATCCTCGATCCATCTCTGTAAAGTCTGGATGATGGCTGCTCCTTTTGGCATTAACAGCGGAAGTCCCTGTCCAATGACATCAACCGTTGTAAAGATTCCCATATCACGGCCTAATTTGTTGTGATCTCTCTTTTTGATATTCTCAAGGAACTCTAATCGTTCCTCCAAATCTGCTTTCTTTGTAAAGGACGTTCCGTAAATACGAGTCAGCATCTTATTCTTCTCGCTTCCTCTCCAATAGGCACCGGAGGAAGAGGTAAGCTTAAAGGCTTTTACATATTTTGTTGACATAAGATGGGGACCTGCGCAAAGATCTGTGAAATCTCCCTGCTCATAAAAACTGATTTCGGCATCCTCAGGCAGATCTTCAATCAATTCCACTTTGTAAGGCTCTTCTTTCTCTTTCATAAAAGCAATTGCTTCTTCCCGTGGAAGAGTAAAGCGGTTGATTGGATGATTTTCCTTGATGACTTTCTTCATCTCTTTCTCAATCTTATCCAAATCTTCCCTGCTCAACGGTGGAATATCGAAATCATAATAAAATCCATCTTCAATCCATGGTCCGATTGCACATTTTGCTTCCGGATAAAGACGTTTTACAGCCTGAGCCAGAATGTGGGAGGTTGTATGACGATAGGCATCTTTTCCTCTTGGGGAATCAAAAGTCAAAATTGCTACCTGAGCGTCTTTGTCCACTACAGTACGAAGGTCGACCCATTCACCGTCTACTTCTCCAGCGCAGGCTGCCCTTGCAAGGCCCTCACTGATATCCTTTGCAATGTCAATAATGGACATTGGCTGTGCGTACTCTTTCTTACTTCCATCTTTTAACGTAATAATCATAATTCATTTCTCTCCTTCTTATAAACATAAAAAAGCCCTATCCATGCATTGCTGCATAGATAGGGGCCAAAATTCATGGCGGTTCCACCCTACTTACCTGTCCTTACTGACAGCAATCTTGCTTGTACTATCTTCTTCCTCTACTGCATCAGGCCAGGTCTCTTCTTTAGACGATAACGGTGTCGGCCGGGCAGGATTAGTGCCACTCAGAGCTGGTGGACCATAAGGATGCTTAAGATACTTCCAGCCCGGAAAATTCCGTGTATCTCTCTCTGGAAACAGTGCCCTATGATACTGTTCTCTTCAACGCATTCAACGGCTTTTTGAGAATGTTTCCTCAAAGCCTTTATAAAAATAATTATAACATTCACTCTTTTGTTGTCAAGAGTA
>JAUNBT010000029.1:16369-21134 GCA_030526985.1 Lachnospiraceae bacterium
CTTTGGATATCACGCCAATTGACTGGTTCGCAATCTGTCCGTTTTTAAATACCAATAAAGTCGGCACTGACATAATTCGGAACTGTTCAGAAAGGTCCATCTCCTCGTCAATGTTTACCTTTCCCACAACCACGGATCCTTCCAAATCCTTTGCTGCATCTTCCACGATTGGTCCAAGCATCTTGCAGGGACCACACCAATCTGCCCAAAAATCAACCAGTACTGGAACCTGTGACTCTATTACTTCTTTTTGAAAATTATCCCTTGTTATCTTTATTACTGCCATATTAAGTCCTCCTAATTCTTCCAATCGGTGCTGGATCTGCCTACAAATGATACTGTCAAGTAGATCTTCGAAATCCTCTTAACTACATTCATATTCCTCGTCAAAGAGTGGTGTGGAAAAATACCGTTCTGCCGTATCCGGCAATATGGTGACCACTGTCTTCCCCGGTCCTAATTCTTTCGCCAGCTTAAGGGCTGCCGCTACATTCGTACCGCTGGAAATTCCACACATGATTCCTTCTTTTCTGGCCAGATCCTTCGCTGTATCAATTGCTTCTTCATCTGACACTACATAGATGTCGTCATAAATCTCCTGGTTTAAAATCTCCGGAATGAGTCCGTCGCCAATTCCCATCTGAACATGGGTACCGATTGTGCCGCCTGCTAATATAGCAGCATGCTCCGGTTCCACCGCCCAAATACGAATATTGGGATTCAGTGACCTTAATACTTCTCCAATTCCTGTGATTGTACCGCCTGTTCCGATCCCGGAACAAAATCCATCAATGGGGCCTGCTACCTGTTCTAGTATCTCTAATCCTGTATGATGTCTGTGAGCGGTTGGATTGGCTGGATTCTCAAATTGCTGGGGTACAAAGACTCTCGGATCTTCCTTCGCCATTGTAAGTGCACGCATCAGACATTGGTCTATGCATTCTCCAATGTTTCCTGCATCATGAACCAATTCTACTTCAGCACCATAATGACGCACCAGCTTCCGTCTCTCTTCACTGACAGAATCCGGCATAATAATAATCGTCCGGTATCCCTTTACCGCCCCGATCAGAGCAAGACCAATTCCCTGATTTCCACTGGTCGGTTCTACAATAATCGTATCCTTTCCGATAATCCCCTGACGTTCTGCTTCCTCAATCATATTAAGTGCCGTTCTCGTCTTAATAGATCCTCCCACATTGAGTCCCTCGAATTTCACCAGCACTCTGGCACTATCCGCTGTTCCCATGTGATTCAACCGAATCATCGGTGTATGGCCAATCGCCTCAAGTACATTCTCAGATATCATATCTCTTAACCTTCCTGTCCCTCTTGCGTAATCGGGGGTCAACTCAATTGACCCCAACACATATCCTGTACTATTATATGTGTTTCTGTCAAAAAGTACAAGGAATTTCTATGAAAATGCTCCCCGTTGATATACCTTTATGCTATCACATTGGATTCCTCTTGTCAATAATAATGATAATTATTATTATTTTAATTCTTCTAATACTTTACACAGAAGTTCCCAAGTTCGTTTTGTTGAAGAAATACTTAATGTCTCTTCTGTTGTATGGACACCTGTCATATCCGGTCCAAGGGAAATACAATCTAGTCCCGGAAGTTTATTCGATAAAAGACCACATTCCAATCCGGCATGAATTGCCTGAATCAATGGTTTTTTTCCATACATTTTTTCATAGCATTTTGTAAATACATCCCTGATATAGGATTTTGGCTGGAATTCCCATGCCGGATAATCTCCCACGATTTCCACGCTTCCTCCTGCATATTCAACCAACGCTTTTACCTTCTCTGTTAAGAATTCTTTTGCAGAACCAACAGAGCTTCGGATTGCGGAAGACATCATGAGATTTTCTTCGGTAAGTTCCATTACACCGAGGTTTAAAGAAGTCTCCACAAGTCCTTCCAGTTCCATGCTCATTGCCTGGACTCCGTCTGGAATCATAAGAAGTACCATGAGTACACGGGTCTTTGAACTCCGGTCTAAAACGCTCGCCGTTTTGTTCTCTTCTTTTTTCAAAACAATTTTCAGGGAAGGATCACCGCTTCTTTGCTCTTTTTTCAGTTCCTCTTCTACTGTTTTTATAGCTGTCTCAAAAATATCTGTTTCCTCTGGATTTACTATGACCTTCGCTGTTGTCTTTCTTGGAATCGCATTATCTTTACTTCCGCCGGCCATGGAAACAATCTCAAGATCCGTCTTTTGCCCTGTCATATAAAGAAGTCTTCCCATTAATTTATTGGAATTACCATGTCCTTTGTGAATCTCTGTTCCTGAATGGCCGCCTGTCATTCCTTCTATGGAAATCTCATATTCTGTCCCGGAAACTGTTTTTCGAAGAACCGGAAGTTTTATATTTGCTCTCAATCCTCCCGCACAGCTTGTAAGGAAAATACCTTCTTCCTCTGAATCTAAATTAATTAGAATTCTTCCCTCCAGCATGGATAAATCAATTGCCTCGGCACCCAGCATTCCAACTTCTTCCTCTGTTGTAAGAACAACCTCTAATTTGGGATGTGGGATATCTTTTGCTGCCAGTAAGGCCAGCCCAAAGGCAACTGCCGCTCCATCGTCTCCGCCAAGGGTTGTCCCCTTTGCATAGATAAGATCACCATCGATTTGTAAATCCAACCCGTCCTTTAAAAAATCAATCGGACTGTCTGCTTCTTTTTCACATACCATATCCAAATGGCCCTGGATTATGACCGGCGGTGCCTCTTCGTAACCTGTACTCGCCTCTTTTATCATAATAATATTATTCGCCTCATCCTGATAATAAGTAAGCCCCTTTTCTTTTGCAAAGGCCACACAATAGTCGCTAATCTGCTTTGTATGAAAAGACCCGTGTGGTATATTACAAATCTCCTCAAAATAATGAAATACGTCTTTCGGTTCTAAATTAGATAAAACACCCATCTTCTCTATCTCCTTTTCTTTTTACTTTGATACAACATGAACTGGAGCCCCATTTAAAAAAGCTTCCAGATTTTTTATAATGCTTTCAATCAAAAGTTCACGGCATTCATTGGATGCCCATGCAATATGTGGCGTGATGATACAATTATCTATCTCCTTTAACGGACACTCTGGGCTCATCGGTTCCTGTTCTACTACGTCTAATGCCGCTGCCTGAATACTTCCTTTTAAGAGTGCTTCCGCTAATGCCTGTTCATCAATCAGAGGGCCTCTGGAAGTGTTGATAAGAAATGCCGTTTTTTTCATACGCTCCAGCGCATTTTTGTCAATCATATGGTAATTTTCTTCTGTCAATGGACAGTGCAGACTTATCACATCTGCCTTTTGATATAACTCCTCTAAAGTGACAAAAGTAAGATTTTCACTCTCCTCTTCTTTTTTCGGATGTCTGGTATAGACAAGCAACTTCATTCCAAAAGCTTCGGCAAGCTGTGCAGTTCTTCTTCCAATCTGACCAAATCCAATGATTCCCATATATTTCCCATTCAGACTCATCTGATTGCAGGGAAGATAACAAAAATCTTTACAGGATATCCAGTCACCTTTTTTTACACTCTCATTGCATACCCCAATCTGTCTTGTCAAATGCAATAAAAGGGCGAATACAAATTCCGCTACTGCATCCGTTCCATAACCGGGAACATTGGTCACAATAATATTTCTCGCTTTTGCTGCATTTACATCCACTATATTATACCCTGTCGCCGTTACTCCTATGTATCTTAAATTCGGGCAACGATCCATAACAGAAGCCGTCATTGGAACTTTACTCACCATCACCACATCGGCATCCCCAATTCGCTCTACTGTCACATCCTCCTCATAAGGAGTCTGGTCATAAACCGTAATCTGACCAAATTTTTTCAAGCCGTCCCAGTTTAAATCATCCTGAACGATGGTATGTCCATCCAACACTACTATTTTCATCTTTCCATTATCTCCTTACTTTCTTCTGTTTGCATTTTATTCTAACACACCAGAGGATTTTGTGCTATACTAATAGATATGGTTTTTGAGAATGTACTACAAATAGAAAGGAGTTCATAAGTATGACAAAGATTGATATTGTATCCGGCTTTTTAGGTGCCGGAAAGACAACATTAATAAAAAAATTATTAAAAGAAAGCTTTACCGGTGAAAAGGTCGTCCTGATTGAAAACGAATTCGGCGAAATCAGTATTGATGGAGGTTTTCTTAAGGAATCCGGAGTTGAAATCCGGGAAATGGCATCCGGATGTATCTGCTGCTCTTTAGTCGGGGATTTTTATACCTCGCTTCAGGAGGTAATCGCAGCTTATAGCCCAGATCGTATTTTAATTGAACCATCCGGCGTAGGCAAATTGTCAGATGTGATTTCTGCAGTTTCGAGAGTCGTAGAGGTGATGAAGGACTCTGTTATTTTGAACAGTTATACGACTGTTGTAGATGTCAACCGCTGCAAGACTTATGTGAAAAATTTTGGTGAGTTTTATAAAAATCAGCTTAAATATGCCGGTTCTGTTGTTCTTACCCGCACGGACAAAGCAACTCCAGACAAAATTGAAGCTTGTCTGGAATTGATTCGTACTTTTAATTCGGATTGTCCCGTTGTAACAACACCATTAGAACAGCTTTCCGGTGATAAAATTCTTTCCGTCATTGAAGGAATCCCATCATTAAAAGAAGAGCTTCTTGCTGAAGAAACCTGCCCGGTTTGCGGCGGCCATCATCATGGACATGAGCATGAGCATGAACATGAGCACCATCACGACCATGAGCATC
>JAUNBT010000288.1 GCA_030526985.1 Lachnospiraceae bacterium
AATGATTTAAGTTTATCTTCAAAATTATTGATGATATCTTTTAATGTAATTTTAGACATTTCCTGTTCTGCAGTATGTTGAATATTATTATAGAAATCCTGAATAGAATACTGAATATTTACGCCAACCCCACATTCGGGATTAGTATGTGTATCTAAATGTAAGAAGGGTTTATTACCCTCAATAGCTCTATATATTTCTAAAAGTGTAATGCATTCTGGTTCTTTGGAGAGAGAAGGTGTTGCATGACCATGAACACTTATAATGAGATTTGCTTTTTTAAGAGCACTCATAATTTGGCGGATAAATCCTGCATTGGTATTTATGCTATTAGCAAATGTCATGCTCGTCATATTATCTAATGGATTGATAGCAATTAATACAAGGATGTGAATTGCATCACTCAGTCTTGTGGAATATTTCATTTTTAGTATCTCCTGCCGATTTAATTAATTTAATGTCAGCTTTAATATAGCATCCGTTGACAGGGCAGTCAAGTAGTGTTATGATTTGAAGTAATTAATAAAATGACATCAAACGGAGGCATTAAAATGAGTCTTGAATATAAAAGTAAGATAGATAAATTAATGGAGAAAATTGAGCAGGCTGATGCAATTTTAGTAGGTGTGGGTTCTGGAATGTCTGCAGCGGCTGGTTTTTTACATTATTATGAGAGAGATAAAGAGTTTGTAGAGAAACTGGGCAAGTTTGAAGCAAAGTATGGTTTCCATTGTAGTTTTGATGGATTCTATTATAGATATCCAACATCAGAAGAACGTTGGGCATATAATGCCGCCATGGGATGTATGATTATGGATGCACCGGCAGGTCAGCCATACTATGATATGAGAGAAGTATTACAGGGAAAACATTATCATATCTTAACGACAAATCAAGATACACAATTACCAAAAGTGTTTACAGAAGATAAAATAAGTGCAATTCAAGGGGACAACAGATATTATCAATGTAGCCATAGATGTCATGATGAACTATATGATGCAATTGAACCAGCACATCGTATGTTGGAGGCCATTGATGAGGATTTAAAGATTCCTTCTGAATTAATTCCTAAATGTCCTAAGTGTGGTGCAGAGATGGAGCCATGGGTAAGGTCTTATGTATTTCTAGAAGGGAAAAAATATAAGGAAGAACATGAAAAATGGCAAAAATTTGTTGTGGAACATCAAAGTGAGAAAATATTATTTTTAGAGTTAGGTGTAGGACGTATGACACCGATGTTTATTCAAGAGCCATTCTGGAGTCTGACTTACAATTTACCTAATGCTTATTATATCAATATCAATCCGAAAGACGCCATTGTTCCAGTTCAATTAAAGGATAAAGGAATGGCAATACATGAAGATATAGCAAAGGTATTTAGTGAGATAAAGGAAAGGATAAAATAAATATGAAAGAATACTTAGATATAGCAGAAAAAATTAGAAATTCAGATGCTGTATTGGTAGGTGCTAGCAATGGTTTTTCTATTTCGGAAGGGCTTCATTTGTTCGCAGATAATCAAGCATTTGAAGAGGTGTTTGGAGATTTTAAACGAAAATATGGCATTCGAAGTATTTTGCAAGGCTGTTTTACTCAGTTTCCATCAGAAGAAGAAAAGTGGGCATTTTATAGTCGTCTTGTCAATCATTACAGTGGGAATTATTCAGGAAGTGCTAACACTGATGCATTAAAGAAAATGATAGGAAATAAGCCATATTTTATGGTGACATCCAATGGAGAAAATCATTTTGAGTTGGCAGGGTTTGATCCAGTAAATATATTTGAAATTGAAGGAAGCTGGAAGGATATGCAGTGTGAAAATCGTTGCTGTGATGCGTTGTATCCGGCTTTTGAATTGATAAAAGAGATGGGAGAGAAAGAAAAAGATGGTAAGATTCCTATGCAATTAGTTCCAAAGTGCCCTCACTGTGGCGGCACAATGATGCTGCATTGGGCAGGAAATAATGCATTTATTCCAGATACAAAAGCAGCAAAACAATTTCAGAAGTTTATTGATACCTGGCATAATAAGAGAATTGTTGTACTTGAATTAGGGATTGGCTGGCGAAACCAACTTATTAAAGAACCATTGATGAGACTGGTTGCACAGGAGCAGAACGCTATTTATGTGACTATTAATAAAGGTGAAATCTATATAACAGATGAGATCAAAGAGAAATCTTTTGGCTTTGATGGAGACATAACAGAGGTTCTACAAAGATTAGCTGAAGCAAATGAAAGAGTTGGTAGGATATAAAGATGCAATCAGAAAAGTTAAAAGTAAAAGATTTAAATAAAAAGTTTTTCGCGTATGTCACACAAAATATTTTAGGTACAATGAGTATCACCATATATATACTAGCAGATGCACTTTTTGTATCACTGGCAGTTGGAAGTAACGGGCTTGCAGCATTAAACCTGATACTTCCTGTGTTTGCATTGATTTTTGCCATTGGTGAAATGCTGGGAATAGGTTCTGCTATTCAGTTCTCTATTAATAAGGGAGTAAATAAGAATGAGAAAGCTTATCTGATGAATGCAGTTGAATGGGGAGTAATCTTTGGGATGATGATTGCAGTAGCAGGTGCAATGATACCAGAGAAAATCATTGCAATTTTAGGAGGCAATAATGATATCATTCAAATCGGAGTCACTTATACAAGAATATGTATGATTTTTGCACCATTTTTCATATTGACGCGTATTTTAAATGCGTTCGTGCGTAATGATGGTAGTCCATCGATAGCAATGGCGGGAACAGTAATAAGCAGTTTATTTAACATTGTATTTGACTATATTTTTATTTTCGTGTGTGGATGGGGAATGAAAGGGGCTGCTTTAGCAACAGCATTTTCCCCTATTATAGGGATTTCTATCTGTATGCTACATTGGATAATGAAACGTAACACAATTAAATTTGGTTGGCACAAACCATCTGTAAGCTTACTCATCAAATCTGTAAGAACAGGTATTTCTGCATTCGTAGGGGAAATTTCACAGGGGATTGTTACACTGATATTTAATATGTTGATTCTTCGATTTGCAGGAAATGTGGGTGTTGCAGCCTATGGAATTATTGCGAATGTTTCAATGCTGGCTTTTTCCGTACTGAATGGCATTGCCCAAGGGTCACAGCCGCTTGTAAGTAGTTATTATGGGAAAAATGATGTGTCCCAATTATATAAAGTAAGAAAATTAACCCTTCTAACATCGGGGATTGCATCTATTGCTATCTTTATAGTGATTGTATTATTTGCAGAACCAATCGTTTCTATATTTAACTCAGAAAATAATGCGGATTTGATGAGCTATGCTATGAGAGGGATGTATTTGTATTTTATAGGGATACTAGTTGCCGGATATAATATATCTGCGACGAGCATTTTGAGTGCAGTAGAATCGGTAAAGTATGCATTTTGGGCGTCTATATCAAGAGGCTTATTGGCTGTTATTATATGTGCGTTGGTATTATCGGCACTGCTAGGTATAGATGGCGTATGGCTTTCATTTTTGGCTACAGAAGTAATTACAGCTTTTATCACATTTACAGGATTGAAGAAACTAAAAATAGAAAAGGAAGTTTATAGGGCATGAAATAA
>JAUNBT010000289.1 GCA_030526985.1 Lachnospiraceae bacterium
TGAATTCTGCTATCAATAGGAAATCCGTAATCTGCTGCCATCTGATTCATAGAGATAAACTTCGGTGGAAACAAAAGCGGGGTGTTGCTCAGTGCATCTTCATAGAGCTGATCGGTTGTGATTCCCCAATGCATGATTTCCCGTGAAGTAATGAGTGAAGTGGATATCCCAATCTCATCCTGATGGGCAAGCCAACGGAAAGTAATTGCAAGATCATGAAAAGGGAGATAGGGGCAATCTTTTAAGATCTCCTGATTCTTCTCATAGTTTACAAGACGCATAACAATTCTTTCTTTGAGTGTGCCATAGCTGAAATCGTTCTTAAGATTCTTTGGCATATTGATTAAACCCCGCTTATAATCCCGTATAATCAGTGATAAAATATCGGCTAAAATTCTTCCTTCCTTATATTTCTGATAGTAGGATTCCAAATACAGTGTCGGTGAGGCAGAATGCTCCTTGGTGAAAATACAAAGTCCATCCATTGTCATGCCATTGTTCTTAACTACTTTCCGAACCGAAATGACAGAAGAATCTTCTGGAAAGTATTGGGTGAGCTGTTCAGCTACATAGGTCTTAAATTCATCATAGTTCATAATGTAACTCCTTTCTTGTTTTACTATATATTACCTTATTTTAATATAAAATGCAACCCTTATTTTACAATATTTATCTGAATTTCCGTTTGTATTAGATTCAAGGATGAAAATGTTTTGACAAATTCATTTTGGTTTGTTAAGATAACAAACAGTGAGTCGCAAAAGCGTAAATCTAAAGAATTTTCCTCTATTTTATTTATTATGAAACAAAGAAAAATTTTATATGATTTCTCCTTTTAAAACGAGGAGAAATTGGAAAGAATAATGCGTGTTGCGTAAAGTGTAAATCCAGCTTTATATCAAGACGTATTTTTTATGGAAAATTATATTGTTATAGGAGGTACCATTATGAAAGAAAAAACATTAAAAAATCACTTTATGGCAGAATATTTAAAATCGATCATTCCGGTTCCGTTTACCCTAAAGACAGCAGACGGCGAGATGAACATCGGCGATGAAGCACCAAAATTTACGGTTACGATTCACAATATGCCTGATAAGAATACCCTTCTTACCAGTACATCCCTTGCATTAGGAGAAGCCTATATGCGGGGCGATTTAGAAGTGGACAGAGATCTTTACGAAGTATTAGATCTGTTCATGGGACAGATGGGAAAATTCAAAACAGATAAAAGTGCTTTGAAAAAACTGATTCTTACCTCAAAAGATAAGAAAAATCAAAAACATGAAGTACAGTCTCACTATGATATTGGAAATGATTTTTATAAACTATGGTTGGACGAATCCATGAGCTATTCCTGTGCCTATTTTAAAAAT
This sequence comes from Lachnospiraceae bacterium, assembly GCA_030526985.1. Lineage (GTDB taxonomy): Bacteria > Bacillota > Clostridia > Lachnospirales > Lachnospiraceae > SIG292. The sequence goes on from JAUNBT010000289.1 coordinate 1,377, forward strand.
GAGACAGATACGTTATATGAGGCCCAGCTTCATAAAGTAGAACACATTCTGGATAAGTTACAGCTTGAAGAAGGCATGACTTTACTTGATATCGGCTGTGGATGGGGATTTTTATTAAAACATGCTGCAAAAAAATATGGAGTAAAGGGAACAGGAATCACCTTAAGTGAGGAACAGTATAAGCAATTCTCAGAGGACATCAAACGGGAGGGACTTTCCGATAAACTGCAGGTAAAATTAATGGATTACCGTGATTTAGAAAAATCCGAGATGGAATTTGACCGGATTGTAAGCGTTGGCATGGTGGAACATGTAGGCAGAGGAAATTATGGTCTGTTTTTGAAAAATGCTCAAAAGGTGTTGAAACCGGGCGGTCTGTTTTTGCTTCACTATATCAGTGCTCAAAAAGAACATGAGGGAGATCCGTGGATTAAAAAATATATTTTCCCAGGCGGTGTTGTACCAAGTCTCAGAGAAATCATTCAGCTAATGCCAGATTATGAGTTTTATACGCTTGATGTAGAAAGCTTAAGAAGACACTATAATAAAACTCTCCTTTGCTGGCTCCAAAATTTCCGCAGCCACAGAGAAGAGATATTAGAAGAAAAAGGGGAAGAGTTTACAAGAATGTGGGAGCTTTATTTAGCTTCCTGTGCGTCGACTTTCCATAATGGAATCATTGATCTTCACCAGATTTTAATGTCAAAAGGGGTTAATAATGACCTTCCAATGACAAGAACGGTATAAAAAGAAAATTTGTTCTTGCAGTCTTTTCAAACTGGTCCTATAATGAATAGGAAAGTGAAATTGAAAATAGAAGGAAGATTGAAAAGAATGAAGGAAACAAAGAAATCATCCAGGCAGATTGACATGCTTAACGGTCCTCTGCTTGGAAAAATTTTGCTGTTTGCACTGCCTGTGGCAGCAAGCAGTATTTTGCAACAGCTTTTTAACTCCGCTGATGTGGCGGTTGTGGGGAGGTTTGCCGGAAGCCAGGCGATGGCAGCAGTGGGATGTAACGCTTCTGTTACCAGCCTTTTAATTAATCTGTTTGTAGGACTTTCTGTAGGTGCGAATGTGGTAATTGCCAACTATGTTGGTCAGAGAAGTACGGACAAAGTACAGGATGTAGTGCACACAGTCATGACAATGGCTATTCTAAGCGGAATTTTTTTACTTGCACTGGGGTTTCTTGTGGCAAGGCCTATTTTGACCCTTATGAATACACCGGAGGATGTGATTGAGCAGGCAGTTTTATATCTTAGGATTTATTTCCTTGGAATGCCCTTTTTTATGGTATACAATTTTGGATCAGCAGTACTTAGAAGTATCGGAGATACAAGAAGACCTATGTATGCACTCTTGTTCTCCGGTATTATTAATGTCTGTCTGAATTTGTTTTTTGTAATCCTGTTAAAGATGGGAGTGGCAGGAGTAGGAACTGCAACCGCGATAGCTAATCTTATCAGTGCCGGAATGGTAGTTTGGTTTTTAACGAAAGAAGAGGGAATCATTCACCTTGATTTAAGACAGTTGAAGCTGAAAAAAGAACATGTGCTTCGTGTCATAAGAATTGGAGCACCTGCCGGATTACAGGGCATGGTTTTTTCTCTGTCTAATGTATGTATTCAGAGTGCAATCAATGGTTTTGGCTCTGCAGCAGTTGCCGGTTCTGCAGCAGCAGTGAATTTTGAATATTTTACCTATTTTATGACAAGTTCTTTTGCTCAGGCAGCGACAACATTTACAAGCCAGAATTTTGGTGCGGGGCAATATAAGCGTTGTAAAAAAATTGCCGGAGTCAGTATTGCAGGAGGACTTGTGGCGACCATTTGTATGAGTCTTGTCTTTGTGCTTGGAAGAGATTTGTTCTTACTGTTTTATACAACTGATAAAAGCGTGATGGCCTATGCCCTTGTGCGTGTTACCCATGTGGAGATTATGGCTTTTTTGCCCGTCTTTTATGAGGTGGGAGCCGGTGCTCTTAGAGGAATCGGTTACTCTATGCTGCCGGCAATTATTACTTTGCTTGGCTCTTGTGCATTCCGGTTTGTATGGGTCTATACGGTATTTAAGCAAATTCCGACGTTTGATATGCTGATGAATGTTTACCCGGTGACTTGGATTATTACAGCTACAGCAATGATGGGAGCCTATTTTTTGATTCAGAAAAAGGTTTTAAAGACAGATTGACAGTTTACATATAATTTACAAAATACTGACTT
>JAUNBT010000290.1 GCA_030526985.1 Lachnospiraceae bacterium
CCTCTTGTGTAGTAAGCAGAGCTGTCCGCATCGATTTTGACAGTACCGATTATTTCATGCATTGACGCCGCTTCGGGCTTCCACCTATATAATACAGCTTGTACTGCAAATTCCCTTGAAAATACAAAAGCCCTATCCCGTATGATAATCATACCATTCAGGATGGGGCTTTTTCGGCACACAAATCCGTTGAGGCAGAAAAAGAGACCCGAAGGCCTCTTTTCGTATATGGGCTTACTGGTCACTATAGATTTAAACAGTTTTAGTAATATTTCCCTTTTGATATCTGGATCAATATGACGTATCACTGTATACAGAAATCTCAATTCGCTTTGAATCAAAGACCGGGCAGCTTGCTAAACCTGATTTAAAGACGAAAAATCAATCAAGATGTCCCCCCTTATGTTTCGGTACAAATTCAATTTTCAGCATCATCCCCATACCATCTGCTAATCTTTTCAACAGGTTTATGGATGGATTCCTTGTACCATTTTCCAGTTTGCTTATATCCGCTTGATTAATGCCAGTTTTTTCTGCAAGCTGCTTCTGTGTAAGATTCTGGGAGGTTCTCGCATCAACAATTGCTCTTATCACGTCAAATTCCGGTTGCAAATCCTCATACTCTCTTTGAAATTCTGGATTCTTCATCTGTTCTTCAAAGAAATCATCAAACTTTCTCATGCATATCACACCTTTCCAAATAATCCTTTCGATATGCTTTCGCCCGGTCAATTTCTGCCTTTGGCGTCTTTTGAGTCTTTTTCACAAAACCATTCGTCAAGACTATTTTACCATCATAATAGAAGAAATATAGCACTCTTGAAATATCGCTTCCAACTTTTCCACGCAATTCGAATATTCCATCATCTAAGTGTTTGCTGTATGGCTCCCTTAGCAAATTTCCTTTCTCTTGAAGTATTTTCATCATTCCTATCAGTTTTGCCCGCATTTTAACATTTAAACCAAGCAGGAATTTTTCTACAGGAATCTCTCCGTTTTCTTTCTCATAAAACTCAATTGTAAATTTATCCATATTTCTTCCTTCATGTATTCTAATATCAGTATATGGTATATATGCCATATTGTCAATTTAATTTTAAACTTCTTCTGGTCCTGATACGCTCCTGCGCCAGCTTATATGCTGCTTCATCATCGCACACGGAAACGACAATGATCTTCATTACGGAGCTTTCCCCGACAACTTGATACACCACCCGAATTCCCAGCGCCCGTAGCTTGATTTTCAGGTAACCGGTCAGATTGTCTCCAGTCGGTCTGCCCGGTGGCTTTTTATATTCCGCAGATTGTGAATACAGGCTCAATTTGAAAACAAGCGGTGACCCACGGGGTGAGTTCTGCGATTATCTCACGCTCCACACCGCCGGAATCCAGCAGAAGCTGCTGCAGCTTTTGCCATTGGGTGGGCGTGACCTCTGTGATTCCCCAATGGTCAAATTGGGGAATTGCCTGCGCGAAAATTGCGGATAACCCCGTAGCTTCAAAAACATCATCATGCAGGTTCAGAGAATCACTTTTCCATGCCCGACCGTCATACGAACCTCTTTGAAATTCCAGATAGCAGGTGGACTTGCTTGCTTTGCGCTGTGGCTCGGTACAAAAATATTTCATAATCAATCCTTTTTCCCAGAATGATGAAGAAGGTTTTCAGCTTATGGTTTGAACGGGTGGCCTGTATCATCAGGGCACTTCCTCCTTTGGTGATGTACTTTTTGCAGAGTTGAGAAGCTCCTTGACGTTTCGCAGTTTCCCCGTTTCAGAGCAAGATACTGCGAATTTTGTGTATTGCGCAGCTTGTCGACGTGTTGTTGGCTTGCACATTGAGTGTATCACAATTCAGAGCATAAGAACAGGCATATCTTCCCCTTGGCGGAAGATATGCCTGTTGGGCTTACTGGTCACTATAGATTTAAACGGTATCCCTGATGATTCTTGAAGTGGGGGCCATATTTTTATCGTCCAAGCGGAAACGCTCTCAACTGCACAATAACTGGATATTAAACTTGATAATAAACTTGTCAAGGTGTATAATAAAAAACGACGGAGGTCCTGCATATGAAGATCGGAACCGAAACCGAACGAATAGAGTTCAAGAAAACAACCGGAGAGCTGAAAGAAGGTATTATTTCCATTTGCTCCATGTTAAACAAACACGGGAAATGCGAGTTGTATTTTGGTGTACGAAACGATGGAGAGGCAACCGGACAACAACTCGGAGACAGCACTCTCCGTGAGATTTCACAGGCAATCGCTAATTTTATTAAGCCTCAGATAGTCCCTTCCATAACAGTTGAACTTGCCGACGGCAAAAACATTATCAAGGTCAGTGCCGAAGGTCACGATTCTCCGTACTCGGCATACGGTAAATACTATATTCGTTCTGCCGATGAAGACAGAGAGGTGTCGCCGTCGGTGTTACGCAATATGATGATGTCCGGCTATGATGCGATTGTCAATATAGAATCCAACAATCAGGAATTGACATTTACGCAGCTGAAGCTTTTATACGCCAATGCAGGGCTTACCTTAAACGAAAATACGTTTCAACATAATTTGAATCTTGTGACCAGGAACGGAACGTATAATTTGATGGCAAATATTCTTTCCGACAGCAATAGCTTTTCAATTAAAGTGGCAAAATTCAAAGGAACCGATAAAACCGAATTGATAACCAGAAACGAATACGGATACAAATGCCTGCTCGTCGCCATGAAACAGGTCCTTGATTATGCAGAAGCCATCAATGAAACCTCCGTAAAAATTACCGGCGGGCTTCGCCGTGAAACGAAACTGTTTGATATGGATGCTTTCCGCGAGGCTTGGTCGAATGCTTGTCTTCACAACAGATGGTCAAAGCAGACGCCTCCGGCTGTATACTTTTTCAGCGACCGTATTGAGGTTATTTCCATCGGCGGACTGCCGGAGGATTACTCCATAGAAGATTTCTATGCCGGGAGAAGCCGTCCCGTTAATCTTGAATTGCAGCAAATCATGGTTCAACTTGATTTCATAGAGCAAACAGGACACGGTGTTCCGCTGATTGTCAGCAAATACGGAAGAAATGCGTTTGATATTACCGAAAACTTTATTACCGTTACAATACCGCTAAATAAAACCACGCCGCCCGCACAACGGATAAATGATACCGAACCGAATCTTTCCATGTTAAATGCAACACAGCGCCAGGTCTTTAGCGCAATCGAAGCAGACAACCGAATCACAGTTGCCGAATTGTCCGGGCAATTCAAGGTGAGTGCAACAACGATAAACAACGCCCTGAAAGTATTAAAAAATCAAGGGCTGATAGAGCGGTCAGGCTCCAAAAAGAGCGGATATTGGATTGTAAAGTGAAAAAAACTATATAAACCTGCTGTCACCGAAAAAGATAGAACCTGTGTTCCCATTAAGATTATCCACACCCCAATATTTTTAACAGAACCGAAAAGCAATAATCCGAACCCATCTCCCACGGGGAAGATTTGGTTCGGATCATATGGATTGGCGGAGAGTCAGGGATTCGAACCCTGGTCGGGGTATAAGCCCGAACACGATTT
>JAUNBT010000291.1 GCA_030526985.1 Lachnospiraceae bacterium
CAAATAATCCAGAACGTCCGAGAACCAGCTATTGTATGATGACATTTGCTGTTTTTGCAGTAATATATATTCTGTCCAATAAGGAAGCCAGAATATATAATGTGACTTTGTTTTTTTATATTGATCGATTTTTTCGAATCATTACAAAATCATGGCTGATAGCTGCGCTTACAACGGTGATGCTTCTATATGTAATTAATCCAGGAGAGGCAGTCCGGTTATTTTATTTGTGGTTTTTAGGCAGTTCGTATGTTTTGATTTTGGTTAATATGATTATCAGCAGATTAATCCAGCATGCTCGACACAATTATCAAGCTCCAAGGGCAGCATTTGTGGGAGTGTTTGAAGAATATCAGAAATTTAATTATTTTTTGAATAAGACAAGCATTAAATTGGATGAGATCGGATATATTCTTCGAGCAGGAGAAATATCAAATGGACTATTTAATGTGCTTGGACATATTGATGAATTAGAAGATATTATTCGAAAGAATGAAGTGGATCAGGTATATTTCCTACAGAAGGATCAGGATAAATCCAGTGAAATAAGAACATATATTGATATTTGTCTTGAAATGGGTGTTACAGTGAAGGTAATTATTGATGCTCCTTCATGGAGAAGATCTGACAGTTATGTTAGTTCCATTGGAACTTATCCAGTGATTACATATCATACCATTTCTTTAAACAATTACGAGCAGATGATAAAAAGGGTGCTGGACATTATTTGTAGTGTGATAGGTATTGTCATTGCTTTTCCGATCATGTTAGTTACGGCATTGCTGATCAAACGAGATTCGCCCGGACCTGTGATTTTTAAACAGACTAGAATGGAAGGGCCTTTAATATGTATAAGTTTCGCAGTATGTATGTGGATGCTGAAGAAAGAAAAGCGGAACTGCTTTCACAAAATGAGATGTCAGATTGTTTGATGTTCAAGATGAAAGACGATCCACGAATTACTAAGATTGGAAGGTTTATTCGTAAGACTAGTATTGATGAGCTTCCGCAGTTATTTAATGTAATGCAAGGAACCATGAGCCTGGTAGGAACGAGACCCCCCACAGTGGATGAAGTACAGTATTATAAGCGGAGTCAGTGGAGACGAATTAGTATTAAGCCTGGAATTACTGGATTGTGGCAGGTAAGTGGAAGAAGTAGTATTACCGATTTTGATGAAGTTGTAAAGTTAGATTTGGAATATATTGATAATTGGTCCTTGTTTTTGGATATTAAGATTTTATTTAGAACAGTTGGGGTGCTCTTAGCAAAAAGGGGTGCTTATTAAATAATAAATACAAATAAAAATAAGAACATGTTGAAGTCTGCATAAATTATGTATTCTTCAATATGTTCTTATTTTTATTTATTATTCTTAGTAAATAAAGTCAAAATCCTTCATCTTCTGTAAAAATTGAAGAACGGAATCGGTACATTCTTTTTCCGACACATCATAAATTTCTAAAAGATTTTTTATGATTGCTTCGACAGAAATCTCGTTTTGAATCATATCCCAGATATCATTGCCAGCCCCTTTTATCATAAAGTATTTACCAGACTCAAAATCAATCATTACTTTTTCGCCAGATAAATCTGTGACATTCAGTTGCTTTTTCATTTTTATTATTGTGGTATCATCAATCATTATTCGTACCTCCGAAAAAACGATTCTCATAAAGAATTTACACTAACACAAACATTATACATGAAATGAAATCTATGTGCAACGAATAAAATGATTCTGTGATTCTTATTTTAGCAATCGGATTGTGAATTCTAAGATTTTAGACTTCGGTAGTTTCTGCAACGGTCTCGGTAGCTGCTTCTTCTCCACCATGTTTCTGATGTTCCGCAATATGAAGGATGCAGGCATCTTCTGGTGTGAGAATCTGTACGCCGTCTATTTTTGCGAAGTCCAGATCTTTAACAAGAAGGTTGGTTCCTACTGGCAATTTGGCAACATCGATTTCAATCTTGTCTACCAGTGCCGATGGAAGGGCTTTGTAGGAAATCTCAGAGATATTGTGACTCAAATATCCTTTTGTTGCGTCTTCATTAATCAGAACAACAGGTGCGGTGCTGGATACTTTCTCATCGCTTGTCAGTGCCTGAAAATCTACGCTCAAATACTGATGTGTGGCTGGATCGAAATCAGCATCTTTTAATAAAACATCAATGTTTTTACCATCGAGAACCAGTGTGGTCTGGCTTCCTTTTTTATGTGATTTCATAAAACTTCCTGCATCGGATGCAGATACTTGAAATGGAATGTTGTCTTTCATGTTACGACCATAAATGACTCCAATAATCTGTCCCTGACGACGAAGTGCTTTGGCTTTTTTGTTCATGTCCCTGTTTTGTACGGTAAGTGTTGACATAATAATCCTCTTTTCTGCGGACTGTTCGTCCGTCCTCATAAATAAATATAATTGTTCATAACGTTTGGGGTGATTTGTAGAGTGCTAAGATATGTGTCATAAGAAAGGCAAAATAAGATGGCATTTGCAAAAAATGCGCCTCAACGATATACTGCCTATTATAACACAGTGAAATAAAAATGCAAATTTTACTTTTTTGTGCTAATATGGTAAAAAACCATTTTTATGGAGGCATGAGTAATGAGTGATAATAAAATTAATCTTTCCCAACGTACTGCACAAATGTTGAGGCAGACGATTTGCGAAAAGAGAAAATATAAGCAGGGAGAGAAACTCCCAAATGAAATCATTTTATCTGAGGAATTGGGAGTCAGTCGAACTACCCTTCGGGAATCTATCCGAATCCTGGTTTCGGAAGGTGTACTGGAAGTAGAGCGAGGAAAGGGAACTTTCGTTACTTCTCAGATTGACCGTCCCACCGGTGGTGGTTTGGATTTACAAGGCTTTGAAAATATGAAGGTAACCCTTCGTGATTTATACGAAACCAGACTTATCTTTGAACCGGAAGCTGCAGCTTTGGCGTGCAAGCGTGCTACGGATGAGGAAATCCATCATATTCTGGAACTGGGGCGAAGATGTCAGGAGCAGGTGAAGAATAATCCAAGAGGAAAGGAGCGTGTTCGATTGGAAAGTGAATTCCATAATGCGATAGTCAAGGCGTCCCATAATGAGTTTTTCGGTATTTTTATGCCAGTGCTCACGGAGACTATAGATAAAACCTTTGCCATGGACTTTAATCTGGAGATTCTTTCGGAAGATGCTTATAAGGATCATGTGATGATTATGAACTTCCTGGAAAAAAGAGATGCGCAAGGGCTTAAAAGCGCCATTACTATCCATCTTCATCATGCAGTGATCAATGAGCAGATCGACTTATGAAATTGAAACTTCCGAGCAGGAGTGGAAAAAGGCTGAGGCATAATGGAAATACATGAAGAGTTCATTGGGTACTGAAATTCCCCTGAAATCTAACGACTAAGAGATTCATCCATAAAGTTCATCCATGAATTTCAAGAAAGGTATTGACAAAACCTGTAAACAAGTTTATTATGTTGTCATACAAGTTATTCGATGTGTAAGACAACTATTTCAATTTTATTTAGGAGGTTTCACGATGGAACAAGCAAG
>JAUNBT010000292.1 GCA_030526985.1 Lachnospiraceae bacterium
ATAACCTTCTGTGTTCGCAAGAGATTCATCCAGCTTTCCTTTTCCACACAGATGAGGAAGGCCGCCCGACGACATTGACCCATGAGAGAGCAAGCTATTTTGATATGGCACCTTTGGACTTGGGAGAGAATGCTAGAAGGGATATTGTACTTACATTAGAATCCATGGGATTTGAGATTGAGGCTTCCCATCATGAAGTGGCACCTGCCCAGCATGAGATTGATTTTAAGTATGATAATGCTTTAAAGACAGCAGATAATGTCATGACGCTGAAGTTGGTTGTCAAAACTGTAGCGAAACGTCATGGGTTATATGCAAGCTTTATGCCAAAGCCTCTTACGGACGTAGACGGCTCCGGAATGCATATTAATATGTCCTTGAATAAAGACGGGGAGAATGTGTTCGCAGATGCATCTTCTCCGGACGGACTCAGCAAAGAATGCAAATATTTTATTGCAGGATTAATCAGACATGCAAGAGCAATGAGCATCTTTACGAATCCACTGGTTAACTCCTATAAGAGATTGGTTCCGGGATATGAAGCTCCTGTTCAGATTGCATGGTCATCGATTAACAGAAGTCCATTGATTCGAATTCCGGCAGCAAGAGGAGCCAGCACAAGAATTGAGTATAGAAGTCCGGATTCTGCTGTGAATCCATATTTAGTAATGGCAGTGTGTCTTGCGGCAGGATTGGATGGAATTAAGAATAAGATCGAACCGCCGGCACCAGTGAATATGAATTTTTACGAGATGTCAGAGCAGGAAATTAAAGATGCCCAGATTGAGTCTCTTCCAAGGGATTTAAATGAAGCATGCCAGGCGTTAGAGGAAGATGATTTCATTAAAAATGTTCTCGGCGATCATGTGGTGGATATTTACATGAAAGCAAAGAAACAGGAATGGGCCAACTATTCCAGACAGGTTTCTGACTGGGAGGTCAGTGAATATTTATACAAATATTAGACGATAGAACTGCCACAGACTAAAGAGAGGATTTGACAGCCAGTGAATGATAGTTTAGGTATGCCATATAAGCGGGGTGATAGAAGTTGGTCAGCGTAGTTGTCCTGTTTCCAAAACTGGAAAATGCAAAATATATTCGAAATATTTTGGTGAGGAATGGAATTGAGGTTACAGCGGTACATACTTCCGGAGCCCAGGCTATTTTAACAACTGAAAATATGGATGAGGGACTGGTTATCTGCGGTTATCGGTTCAAAGACATGATGTATGGTGAATTGCGGGAATATCTTCCCGATGATTTTGAGATGCTTCTGATTTCTTCGCAGACCCATTGGGATGAGTGCGCAGACAGTGGTGTGGTCAGGATGATGATGCCAATTAAGGCCTTTGATTTGGTCGAAACTGTAAATATGATGCTGGAATCCTTAGAGCGCAAAAGACGAAAACGCCGGATGAAGCCGAAGGAAAGAAGTGTAAAAGAAAAGCAGTTAATCAGAAGGGCAAAGGAAATATTGATGGATAACCATGGAATGACAGAGGAAGAGGCTCATCGTTATCTACAGAAACGGAGCATGGATAGTGGAACTAATTTAGTGGAGATGTCACAGATGGTACTTGATATGTATCTGGATGGTGTAGAAGCATAGGGTGGACAAGGAAGATAGGTTTGTCCGGGAAGGAGCAAGAAGACATGAGATTTACGAAAATGCATGGATTAGGCAATGATTATGTGTATGTCAATTGCCTGAAAGAAAAAGTAGAAAACCCTGCTGAGGTTTCGATTAAAGTAAGCGATCGTCATTTTGGAATTGGTTCTGATGGGTTGATTTTAATAAAGCCGTCTGATAAGGCGGATTTTCGAATGGATATGTACAATGCGGATGGTTCTCAGGCAGAGATGTGTGGGAATGGAATTCGTTGTGTCGGAAAATATGTATATGATTACGGCCTGACTAAGAAAGAACATATTTCCGTTGAGACTTTAGCAGGAATTAAATATTTAGATTTTACGATTGAGGATGGAAAGGTAGTCCTTGTTACGGTCGATATGGGTGAACCGGAACTTAAGGCTTCCCTTATTCCGGTCCTTTGTGATCAGGAAGAAGCTGTAAAAGAGCCGATTGCAGCAGCAGGGAAGAATTGGGAGATGACTTGTGTTTCTATGGGAAATCCTCATTGTGTTATTTTTCTTGACCAGCCGGTAAAAGATTTTCCACTAGAGCAGGTGGGTCCGTTATTTGAAAATCATGAGAGATTTCCAAAGCGGATAAATACAGAGTTTATTGAAGTACTCGACAGACATACGGTAAATATGCGGGTATGGGAACGTGGTTCTGGAGAGACAATGGCTTGCGGAACTGGTGCCTGTGCTTCTGCAGTAGCAGCACATCTGTGCGGATATACGGAAGAAGAGATTACGCTGCATCTTTTAGGCGGAGATCTTAAAGTACGTTGGGACAGAGAGAAGAACAGAGTGTATATGACAGGTCCGGCGACAGTCGTTTTTGACGGAGATATTCAATTGTAAGATGATTTCGTGGGGAGATTTTTAATCTCCCTCTCTTATTTTTCAAAGAAAATAGATATTCTTTTTTATTTTTTTCATTGTTCCCAGAAAAAACACAAAACGAACACATCTCTGTTACAAAATTGTAAGAAAATGAAAGGGAATATTTTATGGAAAAATGATGGGAGTGTGCTATACTGTTTAAAGACAGAGCAATGATACAAGGTGGAGGTTCTTATGTTTTTTAAGAAGAAAAAAAATAAACAGATTGAGGACATTGAGCAGGTACCGATGGATCAGCCTTTTTCCTCAAAAGAAGATGATGCAGATGTGCTGCCAGAGGCGTCTATGATTTTGACAGATGATTTGGAGAGTATATCGGAAGATAAGTCGGAACCCTTGATTTTAGAAGACGAATCTTTAGAGCCGGAGATGAATTTTAAGAAAAAACGTTTTTCTTTTTCTTTTAAAAGAAGTAAAAAGAAGAATACCGAGACAGAAGATTCTACGGTAGATGAGGCTGATGCAGCAGAAGAGACAGCGGTCTCTACAGAAAATATGGAATCAGATAATGTTGAGCAGGAAGATGCACAACCAGATAATGTAGAATTCGACAATGTGACAGAAGAATTAGAGACAGACATGGTCGAGGAGCAGGATGTACCGACAAAAAAAGGTCTCCTTGCCGGATTTAAGAATCTTTCGAAGAAGAAAAAGGCGGGGGTCGTTTTTTGTGTCCTTCTTTTGATTGCAGGAGGAGTCTATGTCGCTCTCTATGGTTTTCCGGGAGTTGGTTCTTCCACGAAGATTTATGTAGAGAAAGTTTCCGATATTATTAATATGGGAAGCGGGAATGGCGGAATTAACCGGTATGCCGGAGTTGTAGAATCCCAGCAGACATGGAATATCAAACAAAATGCGGACAAGACGGTTTCAGAAATCTATGTGGAAGAGGGCGATGAGGTAAAAGTCGGAGATAAACTCTTTGCATATGATAATGATGAGGCGAAGTTAAATCTTGATCAGGCAAAATTAGAGCTTGAGAGAATGCAAAATGAAGTAAAAGCCGGCGAAGAAGAAGTAAAAAATCTTG
>JAUNBT010000293.1 GCA_030526985.1 Lachnospiraceae bacterium
ATTAGTTGCTAAATAGTCTTCATCATCAACAGCGAATTCTTTTAGCTTAGCATACAATCTCGTCAATAGTTTTTTATCATTTAATTCAATATTCAACACATCGGTAACGATATCAATGTTTTTTGATACAGAAAGTTCTTTCAGATCCTTTGACAGTATAAAAGTCCCTTCACCCCCATTAGCTTGAATACAAAATTCATACACGCATTTATAGAAATCCTTTTCATTTTCTATATATATAACATTTACCGCATTTTCTTTGATCTCTATCTTTTTTCCCCAAGTGGGATGTACAAGCCTCATAAAACAATCAACCTCTTGTCGTTATCAATAATTTCTGTGCTTCTCTCACCCACGAGAAACTCAATCCGAGAAAACTGTTTTTCAGTAATTGCAAGGATTTGCACGAGCCCCGTTCTCGGCTTGTTTTTCCTGCAATTTTCGATGATTGCATTGGCTGCCGTTGTATTTAGCACTAACTTACTGTAGACAGACTGTTGCATCATCACAAATCCACTTTTTATTAAATGCTTACGGAATCTCACATATTCTCGCCGTTCATCTGCGGTAATAACCGGCAAATCGAATAACACAATTATTCTCATAAATCTATAACTCATCTCTATAAAATTTTATCAGCGAAATATCCTTTTCGTTTAAAGCTCCAAATACGCTTTTACAATAAATTTTCACTGCATTCATAACATACTGCGTCTTTCCGGCAATAACAACATTTTTATTCAGACAATTCACAAGTCTTAATTTCTCTTCCCTTTCTAATTTTTCCGGTTTCATATCGTATACTTCTGCATCTATAAGCGTTCGAAACGGCTCCATTAAATCAGATGCAAACTTGAATGGATTAAATTGATTGTCGTGGAAAAGTCCAATTTGTGTTATATATCCATTAGCCACGATTTCTCTTGTAAATGCTGAAAGAATGATCCCATATCCGTAATTCAGTGCAGCATTGATTGGGTCGTCTGCACTTCTTGTAAATTCCATTCCGAAAATGGCGTTAAAATAGACTTTCGCCGCATGACCTTCCCTATTAGTTCTATCGGCATATTCGATTTCCGTCACATACTGCCCCAGCATCTCCGCCTCATCTCTGTGCAATTTTTTCAAAAGTCCCTGTTGTTTTCTAATTTTCTCTGCCACGATTTCAGTCCATACCATACCTTTGATATTGTCCGACCACTCGATTTGCATTCTTATCTTGCCGCTTGTGTCATGGCTCCCATAAGAAGGTACAAGCTCTGATGATGGATTCCTTTTTTCATCACAAAATATTACCTTGACCTTTCTTTTCACAAGCTCACATAAAAGTGCAGTAGTAAGGGATACCGCTGTTGATTCTATAACTAACACTGCGATTTCGCTTAGATGTATCCTAACAGTGTCATCTCCTCTTACCACCATATAATTTAATTTTTGCTCAAGCTTAGCTCGCTTTGAAATAACTACTATTCGCCAACTCATATCGTTAAAAGGTCAATTTCTTTTTCAAAAATGCCTGTAGGTGATTGATGTATCAACTTAGCTGATGCTTGGTTGCTTATCACTTTTGAAAGCACTAATATTCCCGCTTGTTTTGCACCTCTCAATAAACTTAAATCCGAAGAAACGCTATTGCATTGGAAAAAGTGAAGTAGCTCATACAGCAATTTTGTTTGCTCCTCAATTGAAAGCGCTGCGAATTGTTTCTGCTTATTTGCAAGAGATTCAGCTTGTATCAATAGCTTTACACTATATACAGTATTTCGCAATTTTTTCACAAGTCTCTCATAAAAAATCCCATTTTGTTCAGCGGTTATTTCATCCCACGTATTTATCTTTAATGCAGCCCCACCTCGTTTTTGCTTGCTCCGTTCTATAAACTTACAAATTTTTTTACAATATTCTGTATCTGATGTATTTAAACGGAGCTGATTTGCATTTTTAAATATCAATCGATTGCCTGTCCTCCCTGAAATATGCATATAAAAGCCATCCACACAAAACAACGAATCAATACGTATTTTGTAAACCCTTATGTCCGGGGCAATGAGCCCTAACTCCTGTTCACAATAATCAAGCCTTGCTTGTTCAAAATCAGTGAGCTTGTCAGCAAGATATACCGGTACAAATTCAAGTGTCCTGATCCTATTTCCTTTTACCGTATGTTCCACGAGCATAAAATATGCGCCACTCACCTTGTTGTACATTCCATATCTTTCCGGGTTGTCTAAGCGTACGTCACTTTTCACTGGTACTTGTCCAGAGCCTTTCTTTACGATCATCTGATCAAACAACCCTCCCTTTTCCTCTCTAGCTTGTCTAGTGAAGAGTATATCGTCCTTGGCCATCGTCTGTTTCACTATTTTGATTGTTCCACCATCTCCTGC
The DNA here is from genome assembly GCA_030526985.1 of Lachnospiraceae bacterium. Classification (GTDB taxonomy): domain Bacteria; phylum Bacillota; class Clostridia; order Lachnospirales; family Lachnospiraceae; genus SIG292. The sequence goes on from JAUNBT010000293.1 coordinate 2,388, forward strand.
CTTCCACGCCATTATGCCATTTCTTTCGACATCGTTTTCGTACATCTTCTTAAGATTGTATGCCCTATATCCGCCCTTTTTTATGAAACTTATCGGGTCATGAGTAAATTTTGTGTTATAAACATTACCAACTACAATATTCAGAAACGCATCTTTTGCATGGTGGTAATCATTTATTTCCCGAACCTTTGTCAATTTATATGTGCGCCGAAAATCAGATACATTTCCAGCCTTGACATATACGATTTCCGATTCTTTAAAATAGTTCTTTAATATTTCGGCTACAGCTTTGCTGCTCTGACGCATCTCCACCATCTGCCTTGCAACAAAATCCGAAAATTCTTCAGGAGTAAAAGGAGCTGTCCGCATGAGGCGTTCATACTTCTTTTTTCCTATCAATCCTTTATGATACAACATGCTCCAGAAGCCACCCATTTTTTTCTGAATATCGCATCCTATAAGTTCATCTGACTTCCCTGCATTCACTTCTCGTTTAACGAGGACTCTATTTTCAAGGCTGTCATCCATAACCTTTGACTGTGGGTATATATGATCGATGTCATAGAGATTTTTATTGAACAAGTTTTCTATGCTGATTTCTTCACCTGTATACATACATCTGCCCATCTGAGTATAGTACAAATACAATCTATCACTGCGAAACTCATGCTCCTCTTTATTCTCAAGTTCGCCGAGCCAGTCGCATATATCGTCATCGCAGCTTTTGTATAATTCAATAAGTTGCTGTTTTCGCGATTTTGTTCTTTTCTTTTCCTGCTCTTCTCTTGCCATTTCTACAAACACTTTTTTCGGATCATGGCCTGTTATCTTACGTATTTCCTCAACTATCGATAATGTTTGCCAAATCCCTCTTCTGATCGCAGGCGAGACGTACAGATTTTCAACGATACTGTATGTGAGCTTGTTTATCTCCTGCTCCCCAAAACTTCTATTATATTCAGCGACTTCTCTCGGATAATCAAATGCGCTGCTCAAGAGTTGCATTAAATTGTTGTTAGTATTCCAAAGAGCCGATAAGATGCTGGTACATTCACCGGTCGCTTTATGTGTATGATATATTTCCGTTAAAAAATCGTTTTACAATCTCCCCCAGCCAGATAATTTTAGCCCTGTGATGCGCGTTAGCTGGTGGTTTGTCAGTATCGTACCATATG
>JAUNBT010000030.1:0-9072 GCA_030526985.1 Lachnospiraceae bacterium
TCATTGTAGACGAAGCCTCCGGCGTTGCAGATCCAATTATGGAGGCAATCATGGAAAGACAGACCGCGCATAGTAGGATGAATGATGCGGAAGAGACAAGACGATTCCGGACGGTAAATACCAAAGAGTATGTGGATGTTTTGAGGGAACTGACCAACGCAGGACAGAATGTGAATCTTTTGATTGCTGGGAATAGCATGTCGCCGTTTTTAATTCATTTGCGGGATTATGTTTTTTTTGAAAAACCGAAGCGTCCATTAAAAAAAGGTGACATTGTATTTTATCAAAGAGAGACAGGACAATATATTATGCATAGAATCTGCAAGGTGGATTCTTCGGGATATTATATGGTAGGAGACGCCCAGACTGAGATAGAAGGTCCTTTGAGGCGGGAACAGATTTTTGGTCTTGTGACTCATGTACAAAGAAAGAAAAAGATAGAAAAACCGGGAACTTTCTGGTGGGAATTTTTTGAGCATATATGGCTTACATGTTTACCCATCAGACCGTTTCTTCGAGGGGCGTATGGTCTATGGGCACGGATGATGGGCAGATACAGACCGGATGCAGATATAGAAGACAGAACGGGGGAATAAAAGGAGAAACCATGGATAAGGCAGCAAGGGAGTATGGAAGAAAAACAACAGGCATTTTTGATGTCAGTATATTGATTGAGAATGCATGGAAAGGTTTTAAACAGTACTGGTGGATTTTTCTGATTATTATCAGTTTGTATTCCAGTGCATTGTATGTAAAGGCACGAATGGAGTACCAGCCTTATTATAAGGCTTCCTCCACATTTGTAATCAGCTTGAATCAGGCAGTAAGCTACAGCAGTGAATATTATGATAATGCAACTGCATTTCAGATGGGACAGACCTTTCCTTATATTTTGAACAGTGGAGTTTTGCAGGAAGTAGTGGCTTCGGATTTGGGATTGGATTATATTTCAGAGACGATTACAGCGGAAGCGATGGAAGACTCTAATTTATTCGAGCTTAGCGTGACGGGAAGTAACCCGCAGCAGGCTTATGATGTGCTTCAGTCGGTAATCAAAAATTATCCGTCCGTTGCAGAATTTGTAATCGGCGATACCCAGCTTCATGTGCTAGATGAGACGGGGGTGCCGGAAGAACCGGAAAATGAAGCAAACTTTATGCCGGAGGCAAAGAAGGGGGCACAGATTGCTATTTTAATCTGCCTTTTGATTTTGGCTGTTTATGCAACAACAAGAAATACAATTCGCAAGGAAGAGGATTTCAAGCGAATGTTGAATATTCGTTGTATTGGCAGTATGCCGATGGCAGGTTTTAAGAAACGTTCTGCCGGGGAGCAGGAACTGGTACTGTTAGATAACAAGAAGATTCCGCCAGGATTTTTGGAAGCAACGAGAACCCTGCGTACCAGAATTATGAGAGAGTGCAGGGAAAAACAGTTAAAGACATTTTTAATTACGAGTTCTGTTCCAGGCGAAGGAAAGTCAACGGTGGCAGCCAATATTGCACTTTCTCTTGCACAGAAAGAGAAAAAAGTATTGTTAATCGATGCGGATATGAGAAATCCATCTCTTGCCAAAACATTTGGAATAAAGAGAAACAAGGATGCCAATGGATTTCGGGAAGTTGTTATGGGAAAAGCAGAGCTTTCAGAGGTGATTTGTCCTTATAAAAATACAACCCTTTCTCTGATTCTTGGAAGTACACCGATGGAATCGACGGAACGGCTTTTAAGCAGACGGACGACACAGGAGCTGTTGGAGGAAGCTGGAAAAATGGCAGACTATGTGATTATTGATACTCCTCCAGGCGGTATGCTTGCAGATGCTGGAATTCTTGCTGAATATGCAGATGGTGCGATTTTTGTAGTTCGTCAGGACTGGGTACGAAGCGATAGAGTTCTAGAGGCGATTCAGAATATGGCCGAGACGGGAATCGAGATGACGGGCTGTATATTAAACTGTACGCAGACAGGTATTACAGGATACGGCTCCGGATACAGCAGATATAGCAGTCGGTACGGATCTGGAAGCTATGGGTACGGATATGGTTACGGCAGCAAAAATCTGACAAGAAAGCAACGGAAGGAACGGGAGAAAGCGGATTCCACGGAAGATGTGGATGAAAAGGAATAAAATTGTTTCACACTATACATAAAAAAGCGGCAGCACAGCCGCAGAAGAAAGAATCTCGCAAAGCGGGATTCTTTCTTGCTTATCATTAAAGGATTTTATTTTGTTTTCTCGGCAAATTGGTTATCCACCAGCTTATCATAGGGAACTTTTTCTTTTAGTTCACCGGCTTCTTCCAATATATTTTGAAGGAGAAGGAAACTGTCTTCTGAGAAAACAGGGTCCTCTTTAAAACTGTCTTGAGAAGCATACCGGTCTACGATTTTTGTAAGAAGTGCCGCGTCTGTGTCAGGAAACTGTGGCTTTATAATCGCTGCGATTTCTTCTGCATCGTGGGATGCTGCGTAATCCTGTCCTTTTTTGATGGCATTCGTAAAAGCCTGAATGATTTCGGGATTTTCTTCGATGTAGCTCTTTTTTGCACAGAAACATGTGTATGGGACGTAACCGGAATCGACGCCAAGAGATGCCACAACATAACCGGCTTTTTGCTCCTCCAAAAGAGACGCTTGGGGCTCGAATTCAACTGTAAAATCTGCAGTCCCGCCAGTAAAAGCCCCGGAAGTATTAGCAAAGTCAATATTTTGAACCAGGTTCACGTCTTTTTCAGGATCGATTCCCTGAGACTTTAATACATATTCCAGTATCATCTGTGGCATGCCGCCTTTTCGCCCCCCAATGACATCCTTTCCCTTAATCATATCCCAGGAAAAATCATCGATAGGTTCTCTCGATACAAGAAAATTACCGGCCCGCTGGGTAAGCTGGGCAAAGTTTATGGCATAGTCTGTGTTCCCTTCCTGATAGAGGTAGATGGAACTTTCCGGTCCCATAAAACCAATGTCCGCCTCACCGGAAATAAGAGCAGTCATTGTTTTGTCTGCACCGAAACCGGTTTCTAAGGAGATGGAAAGTCCCTCTTCTTCAAAATAGCCCTCCTCTAATGCTACATACATAGGTGCATAAAAAATGGAATGGGCAACTTCATTGAGACGGACAACAGTCAAATCGCTGGATGAATTTTTACATCCGGAAAGAATGGGGATGGAACTGACAAGCAGTAAAAAAGAGAGGAAGCAGGATAAAAAAATGGAGTGTTTTCGCATTTACAATTTCCTTTTTTAATTAGTTTATGTGAACGGAGTGTTTTTTGCCATCAAGACTTGCATTTTTTTTCATACTGTGCTATGATTTTTTCCATCCGGAGCGGTGTGCTCCGGGATTTTTTTATGAAAGCGAGGATGGGATATGGCGAACGTGATTAGTGATGAGACAATCGAATATGTAGGAATTCTGGCGAAGTTGGAACTGTCAGAAGAAGAGAAAGAACAGGCCAAATCAGATATGGCTAAGATGCTTGATTATATTGATAAATTGAATGAATTAAATACAGAAAAGGTGGAACCAATGACCCATATTTTCCCTGTGAATAACGTATTCAGGGACGATGTTGTGGTGAATGGAGATGAGAGGGAAGCCATGCTTTCCAATGCACCGGAACAAAAAGACGGCTCCTATGTGGTGCCCCAGACGGTGGAATAGGAGGAGAATACTATGGATATTATGAGTTTTACAGCGACCGAGCTTGGAAAGAAGATAAAGGCGAAGGAAATCTCTGTAAAGGAAGCAACCGAGGCTGCATTAAAAAAGATAGAAGCCGAGGATAGCAGTATCAATGCCTTCGTGACGGTAGATAGAGAAGGTGCACGAAAGAGTGCAGATGAGATTCAAAGAAAGATTGACAGCGAGGAACTGACTGGACCATTAGCCGGTGTTCCGGTTGCAATCAAAGATAATATGTGTACGATAGGTCTTAAGACGACTTGCAGCTCAAAGATTCTTCATAACTTTGTTCCTCCTTATGATTGTGAAGCGGTAAGCCGACTAAAACAAGCGGGAGCTGTGATTCTTGGAAAAACGAATATGGATGAATTCGCAATGGGAAGTACCACAGAGACTTCCTTTTATGGGGAGACAAAGAATCCCTGGAATCTAGAACATGTACCAGGAGGTTCCTCCGGTGGCTCAGCCGCAGCGGTGGCGGCTCATGAGTGTCACTATGCATTAGGTTCTGATACAGGCGGCTCTATCCGTCAGCCAAGTTCTTACTGCGGTGTGGTGGGAATGAAACCGACGTATGGAACGGTATCCCGATATGGATTAATTGCGTACGGCTCATCCCTCGACCAGATTGGACCAATTGCAAAGGATGTATCAGATTGTGCAGCAATTCTTGAGACGATTTCTTCTTATGACCGAAAAGATGCTACATCTATGGAACGGGAAACCTATGATTTTACCAGTGCCCTTACAGATGATGTGAAGGGAATGAAGATTGGTGTGCCAAGAGACTATTTTGGTGCCGGACTTGACCCGGAGGTGCGCGAGGCAGTACTTGGGGCCGCAGAGGTCCTTCAAAGAAAAGGCGCGATTGTAGAGGAGTTTGATTTAAGTCTGGTAGAGTATGCAATTCCTGCCTACTATGTCATTGCTTCTGCGGAGGCAAGCTCTAATCTTGCCCGTTTCGATGGTGTAAAATATGGATACCGTACCGAAGATTTTTCAGATCTTCATAATATGTATAAAAAGACCCGTTCGGAAGGATTCGGACCAGAAGTCAAAAGAAGAATCATGCTTGGTTCTTTTGTATTAAGCTCTGGATATTATGATGCATATTATTTGAAGGCACTTAGAACGAAGTCATTAATTAAAGATGCATTTGACCGTGCATTTAAACAATTTGATGTAATATTAGGACCGGCAGCACCGACAACGGCACCAAGACTGGGGGACAGCTTAAGTGACCCGATTAAGATGTATCTTGGGGATATTTATACCGTATCTGTGAATCTGGCTGGACTTCCGGGAATCAGTGTTCCCTGTGGAAAAGATAAGAATGGGCTTCCGATTGGCCTTCAGCTCATCGGAGACTGCTATCAGGAGAAGAAAATTATAAAGGCAGCCTATGCTTTTGAACAGACAAGAACATACGAGTGCTGTGATATTGCAAAAAAGGAGGTGTTCTAGATGGCGCAGAAACAATATGAGACAGTGATTGGTTTAGAGGTACATGTGGAGCTTGCCACAAAGACGAAGATCTTTTGTTCCTGTTCCACAGAATTTGGAGGAGCACCGAATACACATACTTGTCCGGTTTGTACCGGAATGCCAGGTTCTTTGCCTGTACTGAATCGTCAGGTAGTAGAATATGCCATGTCTGTTGGACTGGCGACAAATTGTGAGATTACCCAGTATAATCTTTTTGACCGTAAAAATTATTTTTATCCGGACAATCCGCAAAATTATCAGATTTCCCAGTTGTATCTGCCAATTTGCCGGAATGGATACGTTGAGATTGAGACAGAGAGTGGCAGGAAAAAAGTAGGAATCCATGAGATTCATATGGAAGAAGATGCTGGAAAATTAATTCATGATACATGGGAAGATTGTTCTTTAGTTGACTATAATCGAAGCGGTGTCCCTTTAATCGAGATTGTATCCGAGCCGGATATGCGTTCCGCAGAGGAAGTCATTGCTTATCTGGAAAAATTGAGAATGACAATACAGTACTTAGGTGCTTCTGACTGTAAATTACAGGAAGGATCCATGAGAGCAGATGTTAACTTATCTGTAAGAGAAATTGGAGCTCCTGAATTTGGAACAAGAACAGAGATGAAGAACTTAAACTCCTTCAAAGCGATTGCAAGGGCAATTGAAGGAGAAAGGGAGCGGCAGATTGATTTAATCGAATCCGGCGAGAAAGTCATTCAGGAGACAAGAAGATGGGATGACAACAAAGAGTATTCCTATGCAATGCGTTCTAAGGAAGATGCACAGGATTATCGTTATTTCCCGGAACCGGATCTTCCTCCTGTGGTAATCAGCCAAAAGTGGATTGATTCCGTTGCGGAGAGACAGCCGGAATTCAGGGAAGCAAAGATGGCCCGTTATCAGCAGGAATATGGCTTGCCGGAGTACGATGCAGAGATTTTGACATCCAGCAAGCATCTGGCAGATTTGTTCGAAGCGACTTTATTAAAATGTGAGAAACCGAAGGAAATATCAAACTGGATTATGGGTGAGACAATGCGTCTTGCAAAAGAACATGATGTTGAGCCGGAAAAGATCAGTTTTTCTCCTGAAAATCTTGCTGCCATTATTGAGATGGTAGATGAGGGTGCAATCAATAGAAAAGTGGCGAAGGATGTATTTGAAAAGGTATTTACCGATGATATCGATCCAAAGCAATATGTGGAGGAACAGGGATTAAAGTCTGTAAATGATGAAGGGGCTTTAAGAGGAATCATTGAAGATATCGTTGCGAAGAATCCTCAATCCGTAGAAGATTACCGTGCCGGAAAGAAAAAGGCGATTGGATTTTTAGTTGGACAAACAATGAAAGCGATGCAGGGAAAAGCAGACCCTGCCATGGTGAATAAAATTCTAAAAGAAATCCTGGAAGGATAGATAAAAAGGATAAAATAAGAGAAAACCTGCCGGCAATAGACTAAAGAGTCTATTGTCTGACAGGTTTTTCTTTCTTTTTGTTTTTCTTAAGATCTAATATGAAGGGAGAGAGAAGTTCTGGGTTGACTTTGTTTTCATACTGGTTTGCCAGAAGATGGATTGCGCGCATGAGATAAGACCAGTCCTCTTCGTTGAATTGTTTTGTGATAATCAAAAGATCCGCTAAGGTGATATTTTCAAAAAGCTTTTTTTGGAAAATATCAACATCCAATTCCACTTCAGTTCTTCCTAAAATGTAATCCACGGAGACCCCGAATAAATCTGCTAATTTGCATAAACCGGCGATATCCGGTTCGTGACAGTCTTTTTCATAATTGGATACTGTACTGACTGCAACTCCCAGATTTTTAGCCAGATCCTTCTGCCTCAATTGATGCTTTCTCCTAAGTTGTGCGATTCGTTTTCCTATTGCCATGAATCATAGATCCTCCTTTTTCTTTATTTATCATTGTTTCGACTTGAATTTAAACAGTTACCTTTATTTTATAGACAGAAAAGCCGGATGGGATATATTTCAGATATCGTGATAAAATATGTAAAATTTGAAAAATAAATATGGGAAAACGAAAATATATAGTTCAAACCCCGTTTTTTCATTTTTTTATGAAAAATGTCAAGAAAACTGCTTGACATATAAAGAAAAATCCCATATAATACACCTTTGTAAAGGAAAAATACTTTACAGGTGGTGTTGTGAATGGAAAGAATAGTAGAACAGGCGTTATTATATGATTTTTATGGAGAGTTGTTAACGAAACACCAGAAGCAGATTTTTGAAGATCATGTGTTGAATGATTTGTCCGTCAGCGAGATTGCCGCAGAACGGGGAATCAGCCGTCAGGGTGTCCATGATATGCTGAAACGGTGTGATAAGATTTTATCTGACTATGAAGAGAAGTTAAAACTCATAGAGAAGTTCTTACGGACAAAAGAAAAGGTAGAGACCATCAACCATTTAGCAAACAGCATGAAGGATGGAGATGAGACGATGAAGCAGCAGTGTATAGGTGAAATCGAGAGAGTCTCCCGGGGAATTTTAGAAGACTTTTAACTGATTGATAGATCGCCTTAGGCGATATGACTTTATTTTGAAACCATCCGAAGTGTTTGAAAGGAGATGGGAACATGGCATTTGAGAGTTTATCCGATAAATTACAGAATATATTTAAAGGCTTAAGAAGCAAAGGAAGACTGACAGAAGCTGACGTTAAGGAAGCGATGAAGGAAGTAAAGCGTGCTCTATTAGAAGCAGATGTTAACTTTCGCGTAGTAAAGCAGTTTATTAAGACTGTCAATGAACGTGCAGTTGGACAGGATGTGCTGAATGGACTGAATCCGGGCCAGATGGTAATTAAGATCGTAAAAGAAGAGATGGAAACTCTGATGGGTTCCACCACGACAGAGATTGCCTTTAAACCGGGGAATGAGATTACAATTCTTATGATGGCAGGTCTTCAAGGTGCAGGTAAGACAACGACAACTGCTAAGATTGCAGGTAAGATGAAACAGAAGGGGAAGAAACCACTTCTTGTAGCCTGTGATGTATATCGCCCGGCTGCGATTAAGCAGTTAGAGGTGAATGGGGAGCGCGTCGGCGTTCCTGTATTTTCCATGGGTGATAAAGTAAGCCCGGTAGATATTGCCAAAGCGGCTGTAGAGCATGCCCGACAGGAAGGCATGAATCTTGTTATCTTAGATACAGCCGGACGGCTTCACATAGATGAGAGTATGATGGAAGAGCTTCAGGCAATCAAGGAGAATGTGGATGTATATCAGACAATTCTCGTTGTCGATGCCATGACAGGCCAGGATGCAGTGAATGTAGCTGAGAATTTCAGCGAAAAGGTTGGAATTGACGGCGTTATTTTAACAAAGCTTGACGGTGACACCAGAGGTGGTGCAGCCTTGTCCATCCGTTCTGTCACAGGCAAGCCGATTCTTTATGTAGGTATGGGAGAGAAGCTTGAGGATTTACAGCAGTTTTACCCAGACCGTATGACCAGTCGTATTCTTGGCATGGGTGACGTGCTTACCCTGATTGAGAAGGCACAAAACACAGTGGATGAGGAGAAAGCCAAGGAGCTTGAGCAAAAGATTAAGAAAGCAGAATTTGGTTTTGATGATTGGCTTGATCAGATGGCTCAGGTAAAGAAGATGGGCGGTATCTCTGATTTGATTTCCATGATTCCTGGTGTAGGCAATCAGCTCAAGGGAGTTGAGGTGGATGACAGTGCGTTTGACCGGATTGAGTCCATTATATATTCCATGACTCCGGAGGAGAGATCCAACCCGAATATTTTGAATCCTTCCCGCAAGAAGAGAATTGCGGATGGAGCAGGAGTCCCTATTTCAGAAGTGAATAAGCTTTGCAAACAGTTTGAACAGGCAAGAAAGATGATGAAGCAGATGTCTGGAAT
>JAUNBT010000030.1:9082-21021 GCA_030526985.1 Lachnospiraceae bacterium
CACTATAGATTATATTACAAATACGCAGCAATGCCGTTCGATTTCGGATAAGCTGCACAAACATTAGAAAATGAAGAAAGAAGAGGTGTTACAAATGGCAGTAAAGATCAGATTAAGAAGAATGGGAAAGAAGAAAGCTCCTTTCTATAGAGTTGTTGTTGCAGATGCAAGATCTCCAAGAGATGGAAGATTCATCGATGAGATTGGAACTTATGACCCAAATCAGGATCCAAGTGTAATCAAGATTGATGCAGATGCAGCTAAAAAATGGTTAAACGACGGAGCTCAGCCTACCGAAACAGTTGCTAAGCTTCTCAAGGTTGCCGGTATTGAAAAATAGTTCCCTAGCAGGTTCCGGAGGTGAAACGATGAAGGAATTAGTGGAAGTGATCGCAATGTCCTTGGTAGATCACCCGGAAGAAGTTGTTGTAACTGAGAAAGAAACAGACCATGCAATTATTCTGGAGCTCAAAGTAGCATCCGATGACATGGGAAAAGTAATTGGCAAACAGGGCAGAATTGCGAAAGCATTGCGTACTGTTGTCAAAGCAGCAGCTTCCAGGGGCGAAAAGAAAGTTATTGTTGATATAGCTTAGTATAAGCTTAAGAGGGCTGTCTGTTTAGACGGCTCTTTTTTCAGTTTGCGCGCCATGGGTGTGCTCTAATGGAGTGGGGAATCCTGCGAAATGGGATTCTTTCTTATATGATAGCAAAGTAAGGAAAAGAGGCGAAAGACATGGAAGATTTTTTACAGGTAGGTGTCATTACAACGACACATGGAATCCGAGGTGAGGTAAAGGTATTTCCTACGACGGATGATGCAAATCGTTTTAAAGAATTGAAAGAAGTATATCTTGACACAGGAAAAGAAAAGCTTCCTCTCAAAGTGGAAAGCTGCAAATTTTTCAAGCAGTTCGTTATTTTAAAATTTAAGGGAATTGACAATATTAATGAGATTGAACAGTATAAAAGATGTCCTTTGCTGATTAGCCGGGAGGAGGCAGTTCCGTTAGAGGAAGATGAATACTTTGTGGCTGATCTGATTGGTCTTAAGATTCTGACGGAAACCGGTGTGGAACTTGGAACTTTGCAAAATGTAATCAGCACCGGAGCCAATGACGTTTATGAGGTAAAACTTCCGGACGGTGGCGAGGTACTTCTTCCGGCTATCAAAGATTGTATTATGGATGTGGATATGGAAGCTGGAGAGATGATTATTCGCATGATGAAAGGATTAGTGGACGAATGATGCATTATCATATTCTGACCTTATTTCCGGAGATGGTGCTTTCCGGACTTGCGACTAGCATTCTGGGCCGGGCTGAAAAAAATGGATACATTACAATAGAAGCGTCCAATATAAGAGACTTTACGGAGGATAAACATCGGCATGTGGATGACTATCCATATGGCGGCGGTGCAGGTATGGTTATGCAGGCGGAACCAATCTATAAAGCATATCAATCTGTGGAGGAAAAGATTCTCACACAAGGCAGGAAGAAACCGAGAGTTATTTATATGACGCCTCAGGGAAAAGTATTTTCTCAGCAGGATGCAAAGCTTTTTGCAAAGGAAGAAGATCTGGTGTTTCTTTGCGGCCACTATGAAGGAGTCGACGAAAGAATTTTAGAGGAGATTGTCACAGATACAATGTCCATTGGGGATTATGTGCTGACAGGTGGAGAATTGCCGGCCATGGTAATGATCGATGCGATTTCGCGGATGGTACCGGGAGTTTTAAGTAATGAAGCGTCCGGAGAATTCGAGTCGTTCCATGATAATCTGCTCGAATATCCTCAGTATACAAGACCAGTCGAGTATCACGGAAAAAGGGTGCCGGATGTTTTGCTTTCCGGCCATCATGCCAATATTGAACGCTGGCGGCGGGAACAATCCATTGAACGTACATTAAAATGGAGACCGGATTTGTTAGAAGACGCAATTCTGACACCAAAGGAACAACAGTATCTTGAAAGATTGATTGAAATAGAAAATAGGATACGAGAATAAGACGATGTAAGGACTTCAATAAGACGCTTTAATGAGATGCTAATAAGAAGCTGATAAGGCGCAAAAAAGTCTTGCATTTTAGGCAAAGATATGGTATTCTATGAAAGTTGTGAGAGAACGGATGGTCCTCTGTTACGGGGAAGAAAGGGCACATACAGGTGCCAGATAGTCTTCCATATTGTGCGTATTAAGAACATCTAAATTATAATAGGAGGTCACACAAATGAACGATATTATTAAGAACATTGAAGCAGCTCAGTTAAAGGCTGAAGTTACTCCTTTCCGCGTAGGTGATACTGTAAAGGTTTACGCTAAGGTTAAAGAGGGTAACAGAGAAAGAATTCAGGTATTCGAGGGAACTGTATTAAAGAGACAGAACGGCGGATCCAGAGAGACTTTCACAGTTAGAAAGACATCAAACGGAATCGGTGTTGAGAAGACATGGCCGGTTCATTCTCCAATCATCGAGAAGATTGAAGTTGTGAGAAGAGGTAAAGTAAGACGTGCAAAACTGAACTACTTAAGACAGAGAGTTGGTAAAGCAGCTAAGGTTAAAGAATTAGTTAAATAATCACTCTAAAGGAAAGGACGAGTATTTAATACTTGTCCTTTTTGTAAATAGGCGGTAAAATGACTTTAGACAAAGGAGGGCAGAATATGGCAAGACGAAGAACAAGACGCAGAACAACAAACCGAAACAATTATAATGAACCGAATAAGAATAGAGAGATTGCTGTTACCGTATTGAAGTGGATCGGAGAGATTGCTGCTGTTTGCTTTCTCGCATTTCTTGTAATATATTTTGCAGGACAGACATTGACCATAAGAGGAGAATCTTTAGAGGATACTTTTTATGATGGGGATGTGGTCTTAGTCAACAAATTGATCTATCGAATCCAGGAGCCGAAACAGTACGATATGGTTGTATTTCGGACAGATAGTGGAGGAGAAGATTCGAATCACTATTTTATTAAGAGAATTGTGGCGACACCAGGTGATACTGTGATAATCGAAGATGGTGTGCTTAAAGTGAATGGAGAAGAATTGTCTGCATTTCCGGCATTTTCGGAGATTAAGAATCCGGGACTTGCGTCGGAGGAGATTACCTTAGGTGAGGATGAATACTTTGTGTTAGGGGATAACTGTAATAACAGTGAAGATTCCCGTGTTGCCAGTGTGGGCAATATTAAGAAAGAAAATATGATTGGAAAGGTACAGTTTAAACTGTATCATAAGAAAGGGTGATCAGATGCATTTTCAGTGGTATCCAGGTCATATGACCAAAGCAAAGAGGATGATGCAGGAGAATATCAAGCTGATTGATATTATGGTAGAACTGTTAGATGCTCGTGTTCCGCTTTCCAGCAGGAATCCGGATATCGATCAGTTGGCCAATAATAAGTTTCGGCTTGTTATTTTAAATAAAGCAGATTTAGCTGACGAAGAGGGAAACCGTAAGTGGGAAGAATATTTCAAAGAGAAAGGACTCTACGTGCTGCGGGTGAATTCCCAAAAAGGCCAGGGAATTAAGAATGTGAAGGGAACAATCATGGAAGCGTGTAAAGCGAAGATTGAACGTGACCGGAAACGAGGCATTAAAAACCGGCCAATCCGGGCGATGGTAGCTGGGATTCCGAATGTTGGAAAGTCGACATTTATTAACAGCTTTGCAGGGAAAGCATGTGCAAAGACGGGAAATAAACCGGGTGTGACGAAGGGGAAGCAATGGATTAAGATTAATAAAGATGTGGAACTTTTGGATACGCCGGGTATTTTGTGGCCCAAATTTGAGGATCAGACAGTTGGTCTCCATCTTGCGATGATTGGATCTATTAAAGATGAAATTATACAGGTGGAAGAGATTACACTTCACCTGTTAGAGTATTTAAAAGAACGTTATCCTGATCATCTAAGAAAACGGTATGGCTTTACAGGGGAACTGAAAGCACCGGTTGATATATTGACAGAGATTGGAGAAATCAGAGCCTGTAAAAAACAGGGCGGTGAAGTGGACTATGAGAAAGCAGCCGCACTGGTGATGGAAGATTTTAGAAGTGGAAAGATGGGAAAAATTACACTGGAATTCCCAGAGTAAAAAGGGGGCATTCGATGGCAAAGGAAGAGAATAAGAAGCATTCACAACAAATAGAAGACGAGAAAAAAGTGGATCCTAAGAGGGAGATTATCAGTATGATTTTATATCTGGCAGTGGTTTTTGCAGCTGTCTATGTAATCATTACCTATGTGGGACAGAGGACAGAGGTGAATGGAACATCCATGGAGACAACTTTGTCGGATGGAGATAACCTGATTATGGATAAGCTTTCCTATCATTTTCGGGACCCGGAGCGCTATGAGGTTGTCATATTCCCCTGTCCGACGGATCCGGAAGTATACTATATCAAAAGAGTGATTGGTCTGCCGGGGGAGACCGTGCAGGTAATCGATGAGAAAGTTTATATCAATGGTGAGGAACTGAAGACGGAAGTGTATGGAATTGCACCGATTGAGGAAGCCGGTATCGCAGAAGAACCGTTAACTCTTGGAGAGGATGAATATTTTGTTCTTGGTGACAATCGTCCGGTAAGTCGGGACAGCCGCTTTGAGGAGGTTGGTCCAATCAGTCGGGATACGATTGAGGGACGAGCATGGCTTCGAATTTATCCTTTCACGAAAATTGGTTTTGTAAAATAGGGAGTAAGAAAAAGGAAGAAGGGATAGTATGAAACTAAAAAATGAAATAATCGGCACGATTCTTTATTTTGTGGTAGTGATGGTAGCTGTTTTTTTAATCATTACATATGTAGGACAAAGAACAGTAGTCAATGGGGATTCTATGGTTCCCTGCCTCAATGATGGAGATAATCTGATTATGGATAAACTAACCTATCATTTTAGAGACCCGGAGCGTTTTGAAGTGGTTATTTTTCCGAGTCCTTTAGAGGAAGACAAACATTTTATAAAACGTGTAATTGGTATGCCTGGGGAGACAATACAAATTATCGATGAAAAAGTGTATATTGATGGTGAGGAGCTTACAACAGAAGTTTACGGTATTGAGCCGATTGAGGAAGCGGGAATTGCGGCGGAGCCCTATACCCTTGGAGAGGATGAATATTTTGTCATGGGTGATAACCGGCCAATCAGCTTAGACAGCCGTTATGAGGAAGTTGGACCAATTACCAGAGATGAAATTGAGGGTAGGGCTTTAGTCCGAATTTACCCCTTTAACCAGATGAAGGTTGTAAAATAAATTTCGAATATCCGCTTGACGAATAAATAATAAAAAATGAAGATGCAAAGAGGTTTAATAATTACGTGAGAGAGAATATAAAACAGGTAAAAAGCCGGTATGAGAACTGCCAATTAGAGGAAATCCCAGATTTTATCCGTTCTGTTGAATCAGATGAACGGACAGGAGTAAAAAAGATAAAAGAAGCGGCAAAGAAGGCCTATGATAAATATATCAAAGAGTTAGAGCGAATTGAGCAGATGAAACAGTATGAAAGACAGTATGATTCCTGTCAGTATATCTGTGGTATTGATGAGGTTGGCAGAGGACCTTTAGCGGGACCGGTTGTTGCAGGTGCAGTAATTTTACCGAAGGACTGTTCGATTTTATATATCAATGATTCCAAGCAGTTAAGTCCTGCCAAAAGAGAACAGATTTATGATGAAATCATGGAGAAAGCTATAGCAGTAGGAATCGGTCTGGTCAGTCATACAAGAATTGATGAGATTAACATTTTACAGGCAACCTATGAGGCAATGAGGATTGCTATAAGCCGTTTAAAGGTTGAGCCTGAGGTGCTTTTAAACGATGCAGTGACAATTCCGGAGGTGAAGATTCCTCAGGTGCCGATTATAAAAGGCGATGCAAAGAGCATTTCCATTGCGGCGGCCAGTATTGTGGCGAAAGTGACAAGGGACCGGCTGATGGTGGATATGGATCAGATTTATCCTGGTTACGATTTCGCAAAAAACAAGGGATACGGAAGCAAAAAACACATGGAAGCGATAAAACAGATTGGCCCATGTAAGATTCATAGACAAAGCTTTATAAAAAATATTTAACTGTTTTTTGCCAAGCGGACGATTGGCAAAAATGAAGAGGAAACTGGGCGAAGAAGAATCCATACCTGGAGAGGTAGGGAGGTTTTTATGCACAGAACAGGAAAAAGAGAGAAAAGGAAGGCTGGTTCTTTGGGAGAACAGCTTGCTGCAGCCTATTTAGAAAAAAAGGGCTTTGAGATTTTAGAATATAATTATCGGTGCCGTCAGGGAGAGATTGATTTGATTGCCAGAGAGAAGGAATACCTGGTTTTTATAGAGGTCAAAGCAAGAAGAACCAAGGCTTCCGGCTATCCGGCAGAGGCGGTCGATCTAAGAAAACAGCAGAAGATATGCCGTACGGCACAATTCTATTGTCTGGAACACCGAATCCATACGGATTGTCCAATCCGCTTTGATGTGATAGAGATTTTAGGCGATAAAGTCCGTTGGATTGGAAATGCGTTTGATTTTTGTTGAGAAAGGAAGAAAAAGATGGAAGAAAGGATTCATTATACAAATGAGAATCATTCCACCTGTATAAGAGAAAAAAATGGTGTAACTTATCTGACCTTTCCCTTGTTGGAAAAGGCAGGCCTTGTTCATGGATTTACAACCCGTTTGGGTGGTGTAAGCGAAGGTGACTGTGCCTCAATGAATTTGAGC
The DNA here is from genome assembly GCA_030526985.1 of Lachnospiraceae bacterium. Lineage (GTDB taxonomy): Bacteria > Bacillota > Clostridia > Lachnospirales > Lachnospiraceae > SIG292. The sequence goes on from JAUNBT010000030.1 coordinate 15,809, forward strand.
TTTACCAGGGGCGACAGGGAAGAGGATGTCAGAGAAAATTATAGATTAATCGGGGATGCACTGGGCTTGGATATGAACCGGGCTGTACTGTCTCACCAGGTACACAAGACAGAAATCTGTTTTGTGACTGAGAAAGATGCAGGGAGAGGAATCTGTCCGGATAAAGAGAAATTATTTGAGATTGATGGTCTTATGACGAAGGATAAGAATATTCCATTAGTCACTTTCTTTGCAGACTGTGTTCCCCTTTTGTTTTATGATCCAAAGGGAAAGGTCATTGCAGCCTCCCATTCCGGATGGCGGGGAACAGTCGAGAAAATTGGCGCAAAGACAGTGGAGAAAATGGTAAATGAGGCAGGTTCCCATAAAGAAGATATTCTTGCAGTCGTTGGGCCTTCCATTTGCCAGGATTGCTATGAGGTCAGCGAGGATGTGGCGCAGGAGTTTGCCCGTATCTTTTCAAGGGAAGAATGTGAAGAGATCATGATAGACAAACACAATGGAAAATATCAGTTGGATTTGTGGAAAGCGAATGAGATGATACTTCTAGGTGCAGGGATAAAACGGGAAAATCTTGCTGTGACGGATTTGTGTACCTGTTGTAATCCAAAGTTTTTGTTTTCTCACAGAGCGTCTCAGGGAAAGAGGGGAAACCTCTCCGCAATTCTTTGTTTGACAGATTAGACAGGAGGAATAATATGGAACAACAGGAACATATTATTGTAGGAATGAAAGAGGGAAGCACGGCAGAGGAGATTGGATTAAAACCGGGAGATGTCGTGTTGGAAGTAAATGGCCAGCCAGTTACGGATATTTTCGATTATCAGTTTTTTATGGAAGATGAGTATGTAGAACTTCTAATCCGCCATGAGGACGGGGAAGAGGAAATCTGGGAAATTGAAAAAGACATGGATGATGATCTTGGGATTATTTTTTCATCCAATCTTATGGATGATTATAAATCCTGCTGCAACCAGTGTATTTTCTGTTTTATTGACCAGATGCCGCCGGGAATGCGAGATACTCTCTATTTTAAAGATGACGATTCCAGACTCTCTTTTTTACAGGGGAATTATATTACACTTACCAATATGAAAGAAGAGGAGATTGACCGGATTATCCGGTACCGCCTTGCACCCATTAATATATCTGTTCATACAACAAATCCAAAACTGCGTGAGAAAATGCTGCACAACCGTTTTGCAGGAAAGGTACTTTCTTATATTGATAAACTGTATGCCAATGAGATTCCAATGAATGGACAGATTGTACTGTGCAAAGGATGGAATGATGGGGAGGAACTGGATCGGACCATAGAGGATTTGACGAAATATCTGCCCCATATGGAAAGTGTATCCGTTGTTCCGGTGGGAATTACGAAATATCGGGAGAACCTTACTCCGCTTTCTTTGTTTCATCAGGAGGATGCCAAAAAGGTGATTTCCCAGATTGAGCTTTGGCAGGATAAGCTATATAAAAAGTATGGAACCCATTTTATTCATGCAAGTGACGAATGGTACATTCTTGCCGGTTATCCATTTCCGGAAGAAGAGCGCTATGATGGATATATTCAGTTGGAAAATGGAGTTGGGATGATGCGCCTTTTATGGGATGAATTCCAGAATGCACTTCCATTTTACAAAGAAAATGTGTGTCAAAAAAGTTGCATTCATGAGAAAAAAGAAATCAGCATTGCCACAGGTGTTTTAGCCTACGAGATGATTCGGGATATGGCAGATGAGATGATGGCAGCATTTCCATGGCTCTTCATTCATGTGTACGAAATTAAGAATCATTTTTTTGGGGAAGATGTGACTGTTTCTGGGTTAATAACCGGACAGGACTTAATAGAACAGTTAAAAGAAAAAGAATTAGGTGACAGACTTCTTTTGCCGGAAAATATGTTGAAAGCAGGGGAAGAGATATTTTTGGATGATGTCACTTTAGAGGAACTGCAAAATGCTTTACAAGTAAAGGCAGATATTGTAAAATCTAATGGAGAAGACTTTGTTCGGACTCTGTTAGAGAAAGAAGAAAGAAACAGACAGGAGGAACACAATGAGTAAACCAATCGTAGCCATCGTAGGGAGACCGAACGTTGGAAAATCCACCCTGTTCAATGCTCTGGCAGGCCAGAGAATTGCAATCGTAAAAGATACACCGGGAGTAACAAGGGACAGAATCTATGCCGATATAACCTGGCTGGATAAAAGCTTTACTATGATCGACACAGGCGGAATTGAGCCGGAGAGCAAGGATATTATTCTTTCCAGCATGAGAAGTCAGGCACAGACCGCAATTGACACAGCAGATGTTATCATTTTTCTTGTAGATGTAAAACAGGGTCTAGTAGATGCAGATTTTAAGGTAGCCGATATGCTGAGAAGATCTCAAAAACCGATTCTTCTCGTGGTCAATAAAGTGGATAGTTTTGATAAATATATGGCGGATGTCTATGAATTTTACAATCTTGGATTGGGAGATCCTATTCCGGTATCTGCAGCTTCCAGACTTGGAATTGGGGATATGTTAGACGAAGTGATCGGACATTTTTCACCGGAACAGTTAGAGGAAGTGGAGGATGACAGACCACGTATTGCCATTATCGGAAAACCAAACGTAGGAAAATCTTCGATTATCAATAAGCTTCTCGGAGAAGAGAGGGTTATCGTATCGGATATTGCCGGAACCACCAGAGATGCCATTGACACAGAGATTGTGAGAAATGGCAGAGAGTATGTCTTTATTGATACAGCAGGGTTAAGAAGAAAAAGCCGAATTAAGGAAGAATTAGAGCGTTTCAGTATTGTTCGTACTGTCAGTGCAGTAGAGCGGGCTGATGTGGCAGTCCTTGTCATTGATGCAAATGAAGGGGTCACAGAACAGGACGCAAAGATTGCCGGGATTGCCCACGAGCGGGGCAAGGGAGTCATTATCGCAGTGAATAAGTGGGATATGATAGAAAAGGACGATAAGACGATTTACAAATTTACGAATGAGATTCGTCAGACTTTAGCTTATATGCCTTATGCAGAACTGATTTTTATTTCTGCCCAGACAGGACAGCGGCTTCCAAAGCTGTTTGATTTGATCGATACCGTAATTGAGAATCAGACACTCCGTATTCAGACCGGTGTATTGAACGAAATCCTCACAGAGGCTATGGCGATGAAACAGCCGCCTTCGGACAAGGGAAAACGACTTAGAATCTATTACATGACACAGGTATCTGTCAAACCACCTACCTTTGTTATGTTCATAAATGACAAAGAATTAATGCATTTTTCCTATACTAGATATTTGGAGAACCAGATTCGAAATACATTTGGTTTTAGAGGAACTCCGATTCGGTTCATTGCGAGGGAAAGAAAGGAGAAATAGATGATTCCATATGCGATTTTGGTGCTGGGAGTAGGGTACTTATTTGGATGCTTTCAGACCGGTTATTTTATAGGCAGACTGAATAAAATCGACATCAGGGATTATGGCAGCGGAAATGCAGGAACAACAAACGTACTAAGGACATTAGGCCTTGCCTGGGCACTTCCCACTTTTTTGGGAGATGCCTTAAAAGGTCTTGTCTGGGTACTTATCGTAAAATATTTTGTGGCACCGATGGTGCCGTCCATCGATGTTTCCATCTTGATTTTATTTGCAGGATTGGGAGCAGTGCTCGGACATAACTATCCTTTCCAGCTTGGGTTTAAAGGCGGAAAGGGAATCGCTACTACAGTGGCAATTATGATGGGATTTGACTGGAGAATGGCACTGATTGGTGCAGCCTTGTTTATCTTAGTCTGTGCCTGTACCAGATATGTATCTCTCTCCTCCATAGTCTTAGCGGTATCCATGCCGATTCAGTGTCTGTTTTTTTATCCGGGACGCTGGGATATTTTTGTGCTGGTTTTACTCTATGCTCTTTCCGCAGTATACCGCCACAAAGCAAACATTGGCCGGTTATTGAATGGAACAGAAAGCAAACTTGGACAAAAAGTCGATCCGAAGAGTGGGAAATAAGCTTATGGGGAATTATTTAAATATAGGTAATGATGGATTCTCTTCCATGGTGAAGGGAAATTATGTTGATAAAACAGAGCTGATTTCATTTATGAATCAAACTTTAGGAACAATGGATAAGCTGATTTGTGTAAGTAGACCCAGGCGTTTTGGGAAGTCATTTGCGGCAAAAATGCTTTGCGCATATTATGATAAAAGTTGTGATTCAAGGAAATTATTTTCAAAACTTAAAATTGCGAAAGATACTTCATTTGAACTTCATTTGAATAAGTATGATGTGATTAGTTTGGATATGACGTTGATGAATGTTGGTGCGGGCGATATAAAAAGAATGGTTCGTTCTATTGAAGAAAAGGTCATGGATGAAGTCAATGAAGCTTATCCAGAGGTCAGAAAAGCAGATCGTTTAATTGAATTACTGGCTAATGTTTCTGAAGCAACTGGAAATCAATTCATTGTTATTATTGATGAATGGGATGCTCTCTTTAGAGAAGCGAAAAATGATACTGATGTACAGGAAGAATATATTCGCTGGCTCAGAAGTATGTTCAAAAGTACATTGACAGATAAAGCAATTGCAGGTGCTTATATGACGGGTATTCTCCCCATAAAAAAATATGGAACCCAATCTGCAATGACAGATTTTAATGAATATACTATGTTGCAGCCAGAGCCATTAGAAGAGTATACTGGATTTACAGAAGAAGAGGTTCGCATTTTATGTGCTGATTCAAAATTAAAATTTGAAGAATTAAGAAAGTGGTATGATGGCTATGTTTTAGGTGATAATGTCCATATTTATAGTCCTAAATCTGGTATGGATGCAATAAGACGTAGACGAATTGGAAATTATTGGACGCAATCAGAAACTTATGAGTCACTGAAATTGTATATTGAAATGGACGAGAACGGATTAAAAGAAGCAATAGTCCAAATGCTGGGCGGTGCACAAATTAAAATAGATCCAGATACATTTCAAAATGATATGACTACAATTAGATGTAGGGATGATGTACTCACGTTATTAGTTCATCTGGGATACTTGTCTTATGATGTCGATAAAGAAAAAGTTTCAATTCCTAATGAAGAAGTTCGTAGAGAATTTGTAAGAGCACTAACTTCAGGAAAGCATAAAGAGGTTGCAAAGTTGATACGTAATTCGGACAAATTGTTGGAAGAAACAATCAACATGAATT
>JAUNBT010000294.1 GCA_030526985.1 Lachnospiraceae bacterium
ATCCGAACTTGTGGAGATGCTGCGGGCAGGGAATCTGGAAGAGGCAGCATCTTATTTTCCAAAGGTTTCGGAGCTTTATCAGCAGACGATTGCAGTTGTATCTGAATTAAAAGAGATTTAGATTCCCACAGAAGAATGTGTTTTGTATGGAAGTTCCATATGAAAAGTGGTCCATCCATCTTTACATGAGACACTAAGGGAACCTTGATGTTTCACGACAATAGCTCGTGCGATTGCAAGACCCAGCCCATAGCGGTTGCTAGAACGTTCTCTAGAGGTGTCGCTACGGTAAAATCGGTCAAAGATACGTTCCTGCTCTTCGAGTGGGATGGGATCTCCTGTGTTTGATACATCGAGACGAATTTTTTTGTGATATTTTGAAAGCTTCACTCTTACAGTACCTTCTGCTTTTGTATGGCGGAGTGCATTATCAGTAAGAATGGAAACAATTTGTTTTAGTTGTTCTTCGTCGCCGTGAAAGAAGATGTCGTCTTCAATATCAAGAAAAAAATCAGTCTCTTGTTCAAATGCAATACTTTCAAATGGAAGAAGAATACTTGTGACAGCATTACTTAAGGAAAATGTGGAAAAAACAAGAGAATCGGATTGATTTTCCACTCTGGCAAGGGATAGGAGTTCATTGACTAAGCGATTCATTCGTTGGGTCTCGGATCGGATATAAGAAAGCCATTTATTTGGCCCTACTTCACTTTCTAATAGTTCTGCATTGGCACCTATGACAGTCAGCGGTGTTTTTAACTCATGGCTTGCGTCCGAGATAAACTGTTTCTGTCTTGTAAATGCCTGATCTACTGGTTTAACAAGCCATCCTGAGATAATAAGAGAGATTCCGAAGATAGCGACAGATCCGGCAACAAAAAGGATCAGGGAAAATAGAGCAAGATTTTTAATTCGGTCGATTGCCTGGGAATTATCCATCAGACAGATTGTTGTCTGGGATGGTGTTGTCCTTGTAATATATAAAAAATTGTCTAAAGTTCCTTCTTCTTGCCCATTTTGGATTACCTCTCTGGCGGTGTTCAACAGTGAATCCTCTGTAAAATCAGTGATTTGATTTAATTCGCCCATGCGGTACTGGCCATTTTCTAAAATAACAGTGCAGACCGAAAGACGGTCTAAAAGTGTGCCAAAACCACGGTCTTCTGTACTGTTTTCTGCACTATCAGGCAGATTAGAAGGCAAGGAGGTATCCGGATCATTTATGCGGAGAGGTTTATCGATTTGACGGAGCATATTCATATTTTGTTCTATATTAAAACGGTAATTTCGGATATTAAGCATAAGCAAAATAAGAAAAAAGATTAAGGTAAGGATTAGGGTCAATGTGATCAGAATCCTTTTTTTTAAATTACGGATCATTTTTTTCCTCCTCCTGAGGGCAGCTCTAATAGATAGCCCACACCGCGGACTGCTTTAATCCGTGCTGTGGCTCCAATGAAATTCAGCTTTCTTCTTGTGAAAGAAATATACACTTCTACATTATTATATTCTGCGTCACTTTCAAATCCCCATATTTTTTCTGCAATCTGTTCCCTAGTAATAATCTGATTCTGGTTGCGCAGGAATAATTCCATCAGTTGAAATTCTTTTTTGCCAAGTTGTACAGACTGACTGTTTGCGGTATTAGAAATTGTACATTGTTTTAGATTGAGTTCTAAATCGCCGAATGTAAGAGAATCGTTTTCTACAATTCCTTTGCGGCGGGTAATAGCTCGAATCCGTGCCATAAGTTCTCTTGTCTCAAAAGGTTTTGTTAAATAATCGTCGGCTCCGGAATCTAGTCCTTTGATTTTGTCGTCAAGCTCTGATTTGGCTGTGAGCATTAAGACGGGGGTATCCATGTTCTCTTTTCTCAGTTTTTTTAACACTTCATAGCCATTCATTTTTGGAAGCATGACATCTAGCACAATGGCATCGTAGATACCGGTTAAAGCCTGCAGACAACCGGATTCACCATCATAAGCAGTGTCTGCAAGATAATTTTCCTTCTGAAAAGCAGCAGCTAAAACATCGGCTAAGCTAAACTCATCTTCTATAATTAAAATACGCATAATTGTTTTCCTCCGCATATTTGGTTTGTTCTTATTGTATGAGGATAGTGTGAAACGTTTGTGAAATAAGTTTGAATCTCCTGTTTTTTCAATTTTGTTTCAAGGATTTGTCTTTATGATAGCATATGTATTCATTTAAAGTAAATCATTGAAACAAGAAAAAAATAAAAATGTGGAGGCATGTATATGAAGCTGAAATTTAAGAAAGAAGCAGTGCTTGACAAGATCAAGTGGGTTAAAACAAGAAAGAAAAAGACAAAAATACTCATTGCCTGCGGTCTGGTCGTTGTTCTGGTGGCAGGTGGGGTATTTGGATTTAATGTTTACCGTAGAAATAACATATCTGCTCAGACAACACCTATTATGTCGGCCCAGGTGGAAAAAGGAGATTTGTCTACGACAATAGAAGGGACAGGAACACTGACTAATGCAGACGCCACTGATATTCAGATTCCGACTGGCATTAATGTAAAGAAAGTGAAAGTAAGTGTGGGAGATGAAGTGAAAAAAGGCGACGTACTTGCAACAGTTGACACAACGTCTCTTTCGGCAGAGCTTTTGGCAACACAGGATGAACTGGATGATGTAAACAGTGAGCTCAGTGCAGAAGCTGACAATGATACCACACAGTATGTTTCCTCCACGGTAGATGGAAGGGTAAAAAAAATATATGCAAAGAAAAATACCGATGTGGCAGATACCATTTTAGATAAAGGAGCCCTGATTCTGATTTCCATGGATGGAAAAATGGCGGTAGATTTAGAGACTTCTGTAAGTGTTACTGTGGGTCAGGAGGTTACAGTAACTTTGAGTGATGGAGATACAGTGACAGGTACCGTGGTAAAAGCGGGGGATGACAGCTGTACAGTTACAATGACCGATAATGGAACAGGATATAAGGAGGAAGTTACTGTGACTACTGCTTCTGGAAAAACAGTGGGAAGCGGTAAATTGTATATCAATAAAGAAGCAAAAGTTACAGCAACTGAAGGAACCGTAAAAAAGATTCTTGTATCAGAAAATGAATCTGTGTCCGAAGGTGATAGTCTTTTAAAATTAAAAGGTGATTTTGTATCCAGTGATTATTTAGCCTTGGAAACAGAGAAAGAAAATCTGGAAGAAAAGCTGGAATTATTATTAAAGATATCTCAAAATAAAGGAATTACTGCAGAGGAGGACGGAATAGTGACTGCAGTAAATGTATCTGACAGTACAGAAGCGACAAGTGATTCAAGTAGTTCTTCTAGTTCAGACAGTACCCAGTCATCCGTTTTGACTCAGACTTCTGCGATAAATCAAGACAGTAGTGGAACGGAAACAGCAGTTACGTTAAATACAACCAATTCGGTATCCGGAGGAATGGTTGCTCTCTCCAGTACTTCTTCATCAAATAGCAGCACAGATGCGGTACAGGTCTCTTCTTCGTCAACCGATACTGCCCAGGCAGCATCTGCAGATACAGCGGATACAACGGAGGCTTCT
>JAUNBT010000295.1 GCA_030526985.1 Lachnospiraceae bacterium
TTATTTATAATATCACATCCGCTTTTCTTTGTCAAGAACTTTTTTAAAGTTTTTTAATTGTTTAAGTTTTTGTGATATTTCGTTGTTTTGCGACAACAGAACTCATTCTATCATGTATCATTCTGTTTGTCAACAACTTTTTTTCGTTTCTGTCAACCAACATTCCCTGTCGTTTCCAGCAACGTGTTATAATATACCATGTTAAAATTCCTTTGTCAATAGATTTTTGCTAATTTTTTATACAAATAATACAATTCGTTATTTATGCAAAACGAAAGGATCTGTACATACCAGAATCAACAGAAGTAAAATACTGATTACTCTTTTCCTATCCATATTCTTCTCCTATTTCCTCTTCATCGAAATAATCTAGAATTTTTCAAAACAAAATACAGAACTATAATGATTTCTAACACGTATACAATCACAAGGCTTTTTGATTTCTTTTCTTTCATTAAATATATAAGCGAAAAAATCCAAAACAGGAAAATCAAAATAGCTGCTCCTACAAATATTTTTTTCGGCAAGTCAACGATAGCTAATAAAAACAACAAAATGTTTACAATTAAAATTAGTTTTTCTCCTTTTGTTCTCATATTACTCCTCATTTCTTCTGTATATTTTTTTGTAGTACACATGTATCCATTATAGCATAGTGCAATTCACTAATTCCTTTCGAATTTCTTACAGAGAATAACTACCAAAAAAGGGTATGTAAACTATTTTTCATTTCAACTCCAAAAAGCAGATTGTCACGGTTGTATCCTTACCACCTTTTTTTCTGGATATGTTGTCAGTACAAAGTTCCATTTGTACTTTTCGATATTGTTCCAGCATTTTTGTGAGAACCAATCTTTTCTCACATTGAATGGTAAATGGAATTCCATCTCAGTTTGGGGGCGAAGAGCAAACTGCATCTCTCCTTTCGCTTTCGGATTTACCTTTTCATATAATATATCATTCGTATCCAAATATAATTCTTTTCCCTGAAGAGAAAGGGGCCAGAAATTCATTCCCACCTCTTCCTCTTGCGTTTTGTTTGTGTTTTTCACTCTTAATGTCAAATCATAAACCTTTTCCGGAGCATCAAATTCCTTTTTTTCTTCTGTTGACAATAGGATTGCATTGTTTTTTAGATACTCTTCCAAAGGCAAAAGTTCTGCTTTCACCACTTTCACTTCATAACCATTCATGTTTTCTCCATCCGAATAGAAATCATCTTCCATGGGAACCCATTCTCCCAAAGAGTACTCTTTTACTGATGGCATGGATATATTTTCATTTGTCTGCCTGTAAAAAGAGAACCAGGTGCCTGCTGTTATACAGAGCAAAACAATCAAAACTAGTGTTTTTTTATTCTTCACGGGCAATTCTCCCCTCTCCCAGTAAAAAGATTTTGTCACATACGCAATTTAGAAAGGAAGCATCATGGCTTGCAATCACAACCAATGCTCCCCTTTCTTTTTCCCTCAAAAATATTTCTTTAAAGTAGGAAACTCCTTTTTCATCAATTGCATTCATAGGTTCGTCTAGAAGAAGCAATCTGGGACTTCCTAACAATGCAGCTCCGATCCCCAGCCTTTGCTTCATACCCAGAGAATATTTTCTATATTTTTTCTCTGCCTGTCCAGACAGGCCTACCTCCAAGAGAATTCTATCCACATCGTCTTTTGAACACCCTTCTTTTAAATCTGCAAGCAGTTCCAGATTCTTTTTCCCTGTATATCGTTCCAAAAAAGATGGTTTTTCCAGAAAAATTCCTACTGATTCTGGAAAATCAATTTCCCTTCCGAGACATTTTGCATTCCAAAGCACCTCTCCTTTGTCCGCATAAATGAGCCCACACATCAATCGAAGCAACATCGTTTTTCCAGATCCATTTACTCCCCGAAGTCCATATATTTTTCCCGATTCCATTTTCATCGTAATATCGTTCAATATGGAAGTTCCTTTTAATTGCTTTGATGCTGCTTTTATTTCTAAGATATCTCTTTTTTCCAGTTTTCTATTTTCTACTCTATCCATTTGTTCATTCCTCTCATCCCACCTGATCATCTTTTGGCAAAAAGTTGCAGGTGCGAAAAATCAAATATCCACTCATTCCTGCTGCAAATAAAAGTCCTATTCCAGATACAATACCTGTACTTATATGCAGTCCCTCCCCTGCTATACGGTCATACCGCAATGGCATCATAAAATTCCCTAATATCCACGGGGTAGTCAGATAACTAGAAATAATCAGATACAAAGTTGAAAATATGATGCCGAACAGTCCTCCCTTTATCAAAGTCATGCAAAGCTGCAAACTGTGAAGAGCCAGTGCATGAATAAGAATCATGATCGACAATAAACAAATTGTTTTTCGCCCTAAAGGAAACCAGCCCAATCCAAATAACTCCCCTGCCGCCTGTCTTGTAACCGCAAAATCAAACTTTCCTCCCAGTAATGTGGAAAATTACACAGTGGTGAACTCTGTATAGATTTAGAACACTGCATGATTTTAAACAACGGCAAAGTACTCCCTATAGGCGAAACAGAATTTAAACTCTGTGCTGCCCTGTCCAAAAATGATGGTTGCATCATGCCACGAGAGTTACTCCTTTCTCAGATTTGGGACAAAGATGAAAAATTTGTTGAGAACAACACACTTTCTGTCCATATATCACGTCTGAGAAAAAAACTGGGGCTCTACCAAAACGAACCCTATATTGATACTGTAAAGGGAATTGGATACCGTTGGAATTTCCCAGTAAGACGGGAATATTAAAAGGAGGAATTATGGAATGCCTGATACTAAAAAACGCAAAATAAAGTTATCTTCTGTCATCCTTTTTTCAAATTTATGTACAATTCTTATTCTGTTTTTTTGTATATTACACTTATTTCATTTTATTATTCAGCAGAATATAAGAATTCTGGGTGTTGCTTATGAACAGTTTGGAAAAGATCAATCCATTCTTTTTCTCAACCATATTTTTCAAACGCAGTATTCTTCCAAATCCTATGAGCAGGGGCTCTCTCTTCTTCAACATGCTGGCTATGAGACTACCTATCACCGATTATTCCTTACCCCCTTTCTTTCCCCCACTTTGTGGACGATTGGATTTTTAATTTTAATTCTTATTGCTTTTATCTATTTACAAAAAAGAATTGACCAACGATTGAAAGACGAGGCAGCTTCCCTTTCTCGCTGGGTTCAGCAGGAATCTGAAAATGCTGACGTTTTTTCGTCTTCCTTTTTTCCAGAGGACCTTTTGACAGCAATTGCATTTTTAAAGGAACGTTTCTTTCTGCAAAAAGCACTTCATGAAAAAGATACCGAACGAATTATGCATTATATGGAAGATATCGCCCATCAGCTAAAAACTCCTCTTGCCATTATCCGCATGGTCAGCGAAAAGACACTGTACAAATATCCGGAATTAGCTTCCACAGAAGAAAAGTGTATCCAGCAGGTAGACAAAATGACTTCTATGATTCGTGATTTAATTCATCTTGGTAAATTTGACTGCCGAATTTTTAAGATGAATTTTCAACCAGTAGAC